>JAHFDV010000044.1 GCA_023248815.1 Myxococcales bacterium | reverse complement strand
TTGATTTCTGTCGGCACGGGTCGCGAATCGAACGTTGCCGGCACTGTCTGTTTTGCGCTGCCTCCGCCCCAGCAAAAGACCTTGCGATCACTCGTCACCGCGCAGGCGTGCTCGAATCCGAGCCCGAGGCTACGAATGCAGGTGCGCGTGTCGTCGAGTGAGCCGTCCTCTACATTCACGACGGCGGCATCAGAGCACGCGCCGCCGAAGCAGCGATCGAGCTCGTCGAAGTTGGAGCAGCCCGCGTACGAAGCTGCTGCGAACGTCGCGACGAACACCGCAAGCAAAGACGTGCGGCGCGTCAAAATCGTATTCCTCGTGCGATGCGATCGAACGCCGTCTCTTTCGCGGCCCCGTCTTTGGGCGACACGCTCTTGCCATTTTCGAGCACGAGCACGACGAAACCCGTGACGAACACGGCAGCACCCACGCCAATCGCAATTCCGCCGATGGTTTGCGCGGCACGGGGAGCGTCCGTCCGCGAGGGGTCGCATGCGGGAGCACATCCGCTGTCTTCGATCGCCGAGTGCCGCAGCCCCGACCAAAGGAGCAACCCCCCGCCTGCAACCGAGACCGCGACGCCCCCAATGATTAGCCCGCGCGAAAGACCATGCGACGGGGGCGGTGCGGGCGGAGGTTCGGGACGAACGAAGGGGACGATAGCGGGAACGGGCGTGGGCGGGGGCGCTGGCGCTGGCGTGGGTCTCGCGGCGGCGCACTTTTCCATGTCGCGCGCGGCGGCTTCGGCCGATGCACGCTTCGCAGCCGGCGGCTCGCTCCGCAAAAAGCCATTGTAGAACCAGAGGGCGTCGCTGCAGTAGTCGGCTCCGCGCAAGCGATACGCCTGGGCGATGTTGAACAAGAGCTCGGGCGCCGAGACGAGCGCGTAGGCCTCTTTGAAGCGGTCGATCGCAGGAACGTATTCCTGGAGGTCATAGTGGCGCATGCCTTCGTCGAAAAGCGAACGCGCTCGCGAGCGATCGGCCTCCGTGACGGTTTTCGGCGGCGGCTCTGCGGCGCGCTTGTCGTCGGCGGAGGCGATCGCGGAGGTAGAGGCGAAGAGGACGATCGTCGTCGCCCTTGCAACGCGACATCGCAGCGATCGCGTCGTCAAAATTTCGGCCTCATGACGCCATCGTCATAGGTCGGCGCGGGCTTCGCCGGTGACGTGTTTCGCGAGACCGAAGGAGCGCGGCGGATGCGTTTCGAAGCGGCAATGGGCGGTCCCTTGCGATTCGACGCGGGCCCTTCGTTCGACGAAGAGTCGGGCGCGACTGCGCCGAGCTCCCCTGCTCCTTCGCTTTCGAGCGCGACCTTCGCGAGCTCCGGTTTCGCCGGCTCCTGCTTCGGTGCTTCGTTCTGTGCGACGGGAACCTGCTCGGCGAGCGACCTGCCTCCGTTCGTTCGCGTCCCCATGCGACCGATGCCCACTGCCAACAGAAGGAGGAGCGCAACGACGGCACTGCCGCCCAAGAGGATCTTGCGCCGCGACTTCGGAAGGGCGATCGCCTCGGGCTTCGAGGTCCGCGTTTCGTGCGACACGTCTGGCTTCGCCTCGAGCGCATTCAAGAGCTCATCCATCGATGCGAAGCGCGCGTCGGGCTCGACGTTCAATCCGCGTGTGACGACGGCGTGAATCGATGACGGCACGTCGTGCGAAGGGAGCGGTAGATTGGGCGTGCCCATGAGCACCGCGGATTTGAGCTCGTCGACGTCACTTCCCGTGAACGGCCGTACCCCGTAGAGCGCTTCGTAGAGGGCAACGCAAAAGCTGAATTGGTCGGAGCGAGCGTCTGCGCGTTTGCCTTCGTACTGCTCGGGCGCCATGTAAGCCGGCGTCCCTTTGATCGTACCCGTCTGGGTTTTCTCGGAGATGACCGAGCTTTCGCCGAGTCGAACGGCGCTGTCGATGCCGAAGGCCGCGGTGCCGACGTTCAACGCGAGACCGAAATCCGTCACGCGCGCGCGTCCGTCGTTGCCGACGAGCACGTTGGCGGGCTTGAAGTCTCGGTGGACGATGCCTGCAGCGTGTGCGGAAGCGAGCCCCCTTCCCGCTTGCGCAAAGACGTCGACGGTCTGTTGCCACGGACGACGTTCCTTCTTCGTCCAATCGCGGAGCGTCGAGCCTTCTACGAACTGCATTGCGAGAAAGACGCGCTCGTCGAAGATGCCGGCGTCGTGCACGGCAACGACGTTGGGATGCGAGAGGCGCGCCATCGCCTGGGCTTCGCGAAGAAGCATCGCGTTGTAGGCCTCGTGCCGCTGGCGATCGGGGTGGAGGACTTTGAGAACGATGCTCCGATCGAGCGTCGGGTCCCACGCGAGAAACACGACGCCCATGCCGCCGCTACCGATGCGCTGCGTGACGACGTACCGCGCGACGTGTTCGCCGATCGAAGGCAAGTGGCCGATGCCGGAGTCGACCGGTGTCGCAATGGTCTGCTCGAGATCCGAAACGGCGTCGGCCGCCACGAGACCGCTCGCCGATACCGATCGCGCGACATCGGCCGCGAGCCCCCGACACTCGTCACAGGCGACGAAATGCTCCTCGACTTCCGCCAGCTGTTCGGGCGGCAAGTCCCCCTCGACCAACCGAAGGATCACGTCTTCGGTCAAGCACGCCATGACGCCAAAAACCGTAGCATTGCGTGGTTTACGCCCTCAAGTACAATCCCGGTCATGGATGCGCTGGCCTCGGAGTTTGGCGAGGCGCTCACGCGAATCGCCGAGACGCGCGTCATCGAGGCGCTTCACGCGTGGCCGGCGTTCTCCGCCGATGCGCTCGCTTTCACGCGGGATCTGCTCGTGCGCGCCACGGCCGTCGCGGGTGCCGAAAAGACACTCATGTCGTTGCATGTGCCCGATCTTTATCTCGCCTTCGCATGCGCTGGAGGATGCCCCATCGCGCACGCCGCGTTCGAAGAGCGATTCCTCTCGAGCATCGCGCCGCAAATTCGCAGCATCGATCCTTCGCCGAGCTTTGCCGACGAGGTGAAACAGGCGCTGCGCAGTCGCCTTCTTCTCGCCTCGGAAGATGGCCCACCAAAGATCGCGACGTACAGCGGTCAAGGTCCTCTAGGTGGCTGGCTTCGCGTCGCCGCGATTCGCACGGCTCGCAATGCGAAGCGCGGAATCCGCAAGACGACCGAAGCGAACGACGAAGTCCTTGCTGGAAGGATTGCGGGCGATGCCGATCCCGAGCTCGCGTACTTGAAAGCGAACAGCGCCGATCTTTTTCGCAGCTCGTTCGAAGGAACGCTGAAAGCACTTTCCGCGCGAGAATCCTCGTTGCTTCGCCTGACCTACGTCGAGCGCATGACGAGCGACGACATCGGAAGAATGTACGGAGTGAGCGGAGCTGCGGTGCGTCTTTGGCTGAAGAAGATTCGCGAAGACATCGTCCTACGCGTTCGCGCCGCGCTCGGCTCACAAGTCGCTGCCGATTCGCGCGAGCTTCGTGAGCTCGTGGGCCTCGTGGAGAGCCGCTTCGATCTCACGTTGAGTCGCGTGCTCGCCGAGAGCTCCCATTAGGTCAGCCGTCACCAGCGGACACTCGTAGAAAGTGGCGCCGCGATCACTCGCTCTCGGTGGGGCGAGTCATCGCGGCCCGCCGAGCTACTCGGACAGATTTCATTCCGTCCGAGTAGCCCAGGCTCGGTCCCCACCCGGGCTCGCTCACTGAGTTTGCACCGAAGCAAGAGGCAGCCGCAATATGTCTAAAGTCACGGTTTGTTCGATTTTTCTACTTCAAAACGGGTTCGTGAGACCCATGCGAGGATGTGCGAAAATAGACGCACGGCGCATCTCCGAGACGAAGATGCGCCGCTCGCCTACCGAACGTTTACTTCTTCAGTAAACGCCCTTGAGTCCATTGAGTGGCATGAAGCCGAACGAGCTCAGCGCTTCGCGCATGATCGCGGGCATGCTCTCGTAGCCTTCGAGTCGTGTGCACTCGATGCTCTCGTCGCAGGTCGTGCCCACCTTCTGAACGGGCAAGTTGCCTTCACCCATCTTCGGCAAGTAGCCGACGATGGCGCCGTTGCGTGTGATGGGAGTCGTCACGAACGCATCCTGCAAGAGCTCATTCGCGTACTCGAGAACGCGCGATGCGATCCCGCGTTGCACCGTCTTGCCGAAGATGACTTCGGTGCCGAAGGTCTTCGCGACGTAGATCTTGCCGTTCGGGGCGTGGAACTCGATGCGGTTTTCGAAGCCGGGATCGGAGTCCTTCCCGAGCTCGAAGAGCTGCATTTGATCGAGCCAGTTGGTTCGCTGATTCTCGAGGATGTGAAGCAGCGAAAAGATGTACGCGAACCGTTGCTGTTCCCAGCCGACTTGCGGATCGACGATCTTGAGACCTGCTTCTTCGGCAGTGGTCGCCAGACCGGGCTCGTAGCAGAAGTTCGAAGGACCCGAGGGGAAGCAGCTCCTTGGGCCTCCACTCGGCCACCACGACGTCCAACCGAGCTGCGCGGCGCCGCCAGCTCCCGTCTTCGCACGAACGCCCTTTATGAAGTCGTCGCCCGTGAGGTTGTTCGCGAGCCAGCGACGGAAGCCTTCGGGATAGACGTCGGCGATGGACACCGAGCGATAGCGTGGGTCGACGAAGTTTCCGCGGGATGCGCTGATGAAGTTGTCCGCCGATTCGGTGAAGAGCATCGCCGTGAATGCCTTCTCGTAATACGAGCCAACCTGCGTGAAGTACTCGCTGTTGTACTCGCCTTGATCCGTCGCGAGCCCGTTGTTCACGGGCCTTCCGCCGAGCTCGAACGTTCCGAAGCCGAGCGTGTCGCCAGTGACCCCGTTGGGGATCGTGAGTCCCCCAATGCCGCCGTTTTGGCATCCGGCGAACCCAGTGTCGTCACACGAACGCTGCACCGCGAAGGCCGTTCCTGCTCCAGGACCGTAGGCCATGTGAGTACCTGGCTGAGGACGAGCAAAGACGTGGGTGAAGTGATCGAATGCAATCGAGCTGGCGACGGCGTTCGCGGGGAACACCTCGAGGATGGCGGCGAGTGCCGCCTTCGGATTCGCGCCGAGCCCCGCTGCATTGGGGCCGAAGTTGAGGAGCGTGTCACGGCTGAGTGTCGCGTAGAGGCCGAGCGCTTTCGCCGAGTCGCGCATCTTCGTGTGGAACCTATCGAGGTTGCGCATGAAGACGTTGCGAATGCTGAAGTTGCGACGACCACGACGATAGCTGTCGAAGATGTGCGTGATCTCTTGCTGAGCGATCCAGAAGTTCTCTTGCTCGTAGAGATCGGCGCCGTTGTCGTGACGATAGACGGATACGTTTCCGAGATCGGCCCAATTGTCCGTAGCGAAGCCGTGAGTCCAACGAACACGTTCCTTCTTCGCGTCGAGTGCGCCGCTATTGGCGCCATCGGCGACGGTCGTCGCGTAAGGAACGAAGTCGAGCGCGGGCTCTTCGCAGCGCGTCGTCTTGCCGTTGACGGTCACGAGATGGCCGTCGAGGAGCGGATTCCACGCGCCGTCGCGCGCTTCATCCCAGGACTCGGGCTTGAATGCATTCGCATCGACGCTCTTGCAGTTGCGGATGAGCTTCGTGCGGTTTTGAAGCTGCGAGTAGTGGAGCGAGCCCTTTGCATCCTTCGGTGAGAAGCCCAGGAGCCCGCCGAAGTTCGTTCCGTGATTCAAGAAGACCGAGCCCCCAGACTTGGGAGAGAACTCGCTCTTGTCGGCGATGACGCCCACGGTGTCTCCGTAGAACATGCGCGTTGCACCGAAGTCGTAGCGACCGAGGTTCATGAAGTCCTGAGTGACCTCACCCGGGTATTCCATGATCGAAGAGTGTGCCCACATGTTGATGACGCCCTTCGATTCGCCGTCGGTCTGCGGATCGAACCAGCGTGGTCCCACGCAGGTGTTTCCGTCCTCCGCCTTGTCCGTGCACTCTTTGGTCGTCGCACCGTCGTTGGTGCGGAGCTGCCAGTACTGCGGGCGGAAGTTGAGCGCGTCCGACGAGCTCACGAAGTTGTGGCGAAGGCCGAACGAATGCCCAAGCTCGTGCGAGATGACGGACACGTGAGACTTGCGACGAACGTAGTCTTTCATGCGTCGTGCGCGTTCGGCTTGAACCTCGTTCGAGTCCGCAGGATTGAATGCACCGAACTTCTGTTCGAGCACCGAGCGAAGCCCGATGAAGCTGAGCGGCGCGGGGGTATCGGCATAGATCTCGCACATGCCCTGTTGCCCGAACATCACCTCTTTTTGCTGACGCAATTCGGAGATGAGCTCGGGATTGAGCGTGCGGAAGATGCTCGCTTGCTCGATGTCGCTCGCGATGGTTCCGAAGCTCCCGCCGAGCTGACGCATCGCAGGAGTCACGACCGCAGCTTCCGTGGGAGTGTTCTTCGCCATCTCACGACGCGATTGGAAGAGCGCTGCGTTGACGGAAGGAATGCCGGACGAAGACTTGAACCCCTTGGCAAGCGTCTCGACGCTCGCCGAGACTTGCGCCATCGCTTCGGGAGCTTTCGCGCGGAGTGCCGCGGCGTCGGCCATGAGTGCGTCTGCCTTCGTCGTGTCTCCACCGACGACTGCCACGATCCGCTGGTTCACCTCGTTCTTGGAGAGGAGCGGCATCGTCTCGCCTTTGGCTGCTGCTTCGACGGCAGCGCGATAGTTCGTGATGTACGTCCCGTTCGAGACCTGTTCCGTTTTGATCTCGCCAGCGATGTAGCGAAGGTTGTCGACGACGCTCGCCGCGAACGAATCGTTGATCGACACGTACGAGGTGACATTGGCCGAAACCTTTTCGCCCGTCACCGGGTCGTTCGCGTCGGTCATGATGCCCCAGGGACCATTCACTTCTGGCTGCCCGACGGCGTTGATGATGTTGAAGCGAAGATCGCCCATGCGCGCGAGCGTTCCTTCGGCGCCGCAGAGCTCGTGGTCCCCCTTCTCGACGGGGCTGTGGCAAAGAATTGCCATCGGCTCTTCCTTGGCGAGGGCGATGACGTCGTCGGCGTAACCACGCGCATGTCCGACGCTATCGATGTAGCTCTCGCAGCCCGTTCCACCGTTTGCGTGTCCGTTGCGGCACGCCGTGCCTTCGTTCACGAGGTAGGAGAGATCTTCTTCACCCGCGAAATTTCCGCGAACGGGCGCGTTGCCGCAGCCTTCTGTAATTCCAAATCGCGTGCACTCTGCAGTGCGCGCCGCGGCGATGGCCGTGCGAAGTGCCGCATCCCAGTTGGAAATGGCGTCGCGCGTGGCATCGAAGTACGTGGGGTCGCCACCTTGGACGTAATGGAAGACGACCGGCTTCGTCTCGCGCTGCGAGAACGGAAGCGTGCACATGTTTTTGCCGCGATACGTATCGCAGCGTGATGCGGGAGAAACACTCGCGCACTCGTTGTCCGTCGTGCACGTCGTCGGCCCCTGCATCTTCTCGAGGTCGGCGTAAGCGTGACTGCGCTTCCAGATGTTGTAGCGCTGCACGCCGCGGAGCTGTCCACTGTCTCGGAGCCCGTACTCCTTGTCGAACGAGCCGAGCTCCTGCTCTTGGAGACCCGTCGTGAACGCGCCATAAGCTTGAAAACGCTCACCGTCCCAATGGGCCGCTTCGTAGTCGTTGTCGACGACGCGCTTGAAGGAGAAGCGCACCGTGAGCTGGTGCTCGTTGCAGCTCTCGACGGGCTCCGTTCCACCGCTGAGGAGGCTCGATACCCAGCATGCAGGAATGCCGTATTTCTCGATGATTTTCGGCTTGGCGAAGACCATCGCCGTCGCGTCCATGTAGCCGTGCTCGAAGTCGTAGACGGGCGCGTTCTCGAAGTTCGGATTGCTGTCGGAGAACGAGCCCGCAGAATAGTCGACGCCCAAGAGGTTCAGCATCGAGAGCGTGTCGAACTTGTACGCCGACGTATTTTCGTTCCTGGTCCAGTCGACGTGGAAGAACTCACGTTCGTACCACGGCCTGTCCGTCGTGTTCTCTTCGACGACGTTGAACTCTTCGCCGGTCGACGTGTTGTACTGACGGCGCACGTCGAAGTGCGAAGTGATCGGGAACTTGTAGACGACCTCGCCGTCATTGTTCTTTTGCAGCGCGGAGTTACCGGCCGCGGTCTTCGCCGTTCCCTCGCCGCCCGTGCCTTGGATGCGCTCGTACGAGAGACGACCTACGAGATATTTTTCTTCGATGACCCAACGCACGCGATTGATCGTGTTGTACCCGGCGCTGAAAAGGCCTTCTCCTGCCGAGCCGTAGTCGACTTTGACGAGAATGCTTCGCCCGTAAAATTCTGGATCGTCACTCGGATCGTTCAACTTCGCGCCGACGAAAAAGCTCTTCGGAAGCACGTCCGGCTGAACGCGCGAAATGGGATCACGCTCTTCGGCGCATCCGGATTGAATCGCAGTCGCACAAACGAGTGCGACGAGAGACACACGTGATGTGTTCATCGGTTCCCCAATCGTGACGCGTGCATCATGCACTGCGTGCAACCGCGTCTTCCGCGCTGCGACGAACTAAATAGCAAGACGCGTGCCTTCACAATTTGACGCGAAAAACGAGGCGCGTAATGACGCGCCGTGCGAGATCGTTACGACGTCGGCTTCACGAGGTTGTGCGCACGCTAACGATCGCACGCCGTAGGCGTACGCTCACTTCATCCTCGAGAGATGCGGGCGACGTGGAGCTCGGTCGGCCGAGGCGGTGAGAGCGATGTCCGAGCGTTCGCGACGGTCAGCGCGACTTCAACGCCTTCACGGCAGCGCTCATCGTTCGCATCTTCTTCGGGAGGTGACCCGTCTCGTTGTACGAGAGCAGGGCCATTCTTCCATCCGCGCGCACGACGATCTCGGTGACGCTGCAGTGATGGATGCCGAGGCGGATCCAAGACGCGATGGGCGCGCCGATCGCTTTGCAAACGAAATAGCGGATGACGTTGCCGTGACATACGAGCACGTCGGTGCGCTTCTTCTTCGAAGGCTTGACGAATTTCTCGTACGCGAGATCGAGGCGAGCGCGATTCTCGCGAAGCTCACTCGGTTCGGCGAGGTAGCCGGGGACGGCCGTCGGCAAACACTCCGCGAGGAGCTTGGTCGTCGTGATGGACCGGCCCTTGGCGATGATGCCTGCCGTCGTTCGCGCGCGCACCATCGAGGACGACACGATGCGGTCGACGTTCCGGCCTTCGACGTAGCGACGCGCCTTCTCCGCCTGGCGTCGGCCAAGCGGAGTCAGATCGTACGTGCCCCCGTCTTCTTCTTCGTATTGTCCGTGACGAATGAGGATGAGACGACGAAGCGTCATCCCGCCTTCGTCACCGGCAGAATTGCCGCCCACTTCAAGCGCTTCATGAGGTCGTCGGAGACGATCATGCCGCGATCGCTGAAGTAGAGGGCGTTGTCGGCCGATTCTTCGTGGTCTTCGGCGACGAAGAGGATGCCTTTGCCTTCGCCGTTGTAGCCGAGCTGCACGATCGCGCCCTTCACCCAAACACCGCCGCCATCGAGCTTGATGTCTTCGGAGAGGATGTAGAACCCCTGCGGCGGAAGCGCGACGAGCGTGTCGCCCCAGGTGAGTGAGCGGAGCGGCGATGTCGGCTCGCCCCAAAACCAGCGATTGCGACGGTTCGCGCCGGGGCGCACAACGAAGGGGATATCCTCGTTGGGACGCATGCCGACGTAGACGAGAACGCCTGCGGGCAACGCCTCTTCATTGCCGGGGTACGGCTTCGTGGTTCGGTAGAGACCTGGTTCGGGCATTTTCGACGCCATAGCGATGGTCTCTAGCGCGAAGCCGCGGGCTAGCCAAGGGCGAAGACTCGGCCACCCGGGCGCTCCTTCAGGAGGATTGCCCCGAGCTGTGGTAAAGAGCCCGATCATGAACGATGTTCGCGCTCTGAACGAGCTCATCGCCAAAGAGAGTGTCTTCGTCGACCGCGTCGTCACTGAGGTGGGACGTGTCATCGTCGGGCAAAACTACATGGTCGAGCGGATCCTCATCGGCCTTCTGACGGGTGGGCACGTGCTCCTCGAAGGCGTCCCAGGCCTCGCAAAGACCCTGACGGTGCGCACCCTATGTGATGCCATCACCGCGAAGTTCGCGCGTATCCAATTCACGCCGGACCTCCTCCCGGCCGACATCGTCGGTACGGTCATCTACAACCAGCAGCGCGGCGACTTCACCTCGAAGCTCGGCCCCGTCTTCGCGAATCTCGTCCTCGCCGACGAAATCAACCGCGCGCCCGCCAAAGTGCAGAGCGCGCTTCTCGAAGCCATGCAGGAGCGGCAGGTCACGATCGGCGATCGCAGCTACGCCCTTCCCGACCCGTTCGTCGTCCTCGCGACGCAAAACCCGATCGAGCAAGAAGGCACCTACCCTCTTCCCGAGGCCCAGGTCGACCGCTTCATGCTGAAGATCAAGGTGAGCTATCCGACGCGCGAAGAAGAGCGGAAGATCATGGACCGCATGACCGCCACCGTCGCGCCCACCGTCACGCCCGTCGTGACTCCGGAAGAGCTCAGCAACGCTCGCAAGGTCATCTCGCAGATTTACGTCGACGAGAAAGTTCGCGACTACATCGTCAACATCGTCTTCGCGACGCGCGAACCCGCGGCAGCTGGTCTCAAGGAGCTCGCCCCGCTCATCGAGTTCGGCGCATCTCCGCGCGCTTCGATCGCACTCAACATGGCGGCGCGCGCGCATGCGTTCTTGCGTCACCGCGGCTACGTGACCCCCGAAGACGTGAAAGCGGTCGGCCCCGACGTGCTGCGTCACCGCGTCGTCCTCACGTACGAGGCCGATGCGGAAGAGGTCACTTCCGATCAAATCGTGAAGCGCACCTTCGAAGTCGTCGAAGTGCCCTGAGCTTCCGAATCACGTGCCAAACGAGCAGAAGAGCTAAACGAGAATAGCGGACCATGATCCCGAGAGAAATTCTCTCAGCGCTTCGCAAGATCGAGATCCGAACGGCTCGACTCGCGAACCAGAATCTCCAAGGCAACTACGCCTCGAGCTTCAAGGGGCAAGGCATCGCCTTTCGCGAGGTACGGCCGTATCAGCCCGGCGACGACGTTCGCACGATCGATTGGAACGTCTCGGCGCGCATGAACGAGCCCTTCGTGAAGGTCTTCGTCGAAGAGCGCGAGATGACGGTGATGCTGGTCGTGGATCTCTCGGGCAGCGAAGAGTTCGGCACGCAGCGCGCGCAGAAACATCGTGTCGCCTGTGAGGTGTCTTCGCTCATCGCGTTCTCGGCGATCCAAAACAACGACCGCGTAGGCTTGATTCTCACGTCCGACCGCGTCGAGCGCCTCGTGCCGCCGCGCAAAGGCGAGAAGCACGTGATGCGCGTCGCTCGCGAGATCCTCGCGTTCGACCCCAAAGCGCCTTCGAAGAGCCGGCCTCGCGACAAAAAGAAACGCGCGCCGCTGCCGAGCATCGCGAGCTTGCCACCGCGCGAAGGCTCGAAGGCGTCCCACGCCCCAATTCGCACGAGCACCAAAGGCAGCGAGTTTCCAAAAACGGATTTGTCTTCGGCACTCGAGGCCTTGGTCGGCGTCGCAAAGCGCAAGAGCGTGGCATTCATCATCAGCGACTTTTACGCAGACGGTTACGAGCGTGCTCTTGCGCTGGCCAGCGCCAAGCACGACGTGATTCCGGTCGTCCTCGAAGATCCGCGTGACCGCGAGCTCGTGGACGTGGGCCTTGCGACTTTCGAAGACGCAGAGACGGGCGAGCTCGTCGTCGTCGACACGGCTTCGGCCGAAGTGCGGAAGGCCTACGCGCTGTCGATGCGAAAGATGCGCGGGAAGCGTGAAGCCACTTTCAAGAAACTCGGCCTCGACTTCGCAACGGTCGAGACGGGCGGCTCTTTCGTGAACCCGCTCCGCAATCTCTTTGCGCGACGTTCGAGGCGCGCGCGATGACACGAGCAGCTCGCCGTCCCTCGGCTCTGGCAATCTCTGCGGCGCTCACCCTTTTCTGCGCGATGGCGGTTCCGAAGTCCGCGCGCGCTCAGGATGCCGGCGCTGCCTCTGGCGCAATCTCAGGATGCGTCGAACAGGTTCCGAGCGGCGTCACCAAGCCCACGATTCGCGAGACGTTTCCCGATCGCGGGCTCTCTGGTTACACGCGCGAGCTCGTGCTCACGGTGAAGCACGGCAAGGGCGAGGCGCTGTACTCGCTCGATCCAGCGACCTCGACCGCGTCGCAGCTCGCCAAAGAGCTGAAAGCGGCGGGATTCGTCCTCCCCAATCCGGACGGCGGTGCTGGCTCGCGCATCAGTGAGCCGGTCGCGGTCGAAGGTGCCGAAGGGCGCGCGGTCTCGACGATGACGATTCCGCTCTTGCTCCTGCCTCCGAACGCCGGGCGCAACTACATGACCTTGCCACCGATGCCCGTCACGGTCTTGCGCGCGAACGGCGCGCCGATGACCGTTTGCACGAAGGCGCACTCGATTCGCGTCGAAGATCCGATCGCCGAGGAGCCCGATCCGAAGCCAAAAGAGAACCCCGCGCCGATTCCACAGACCGAAGAATGGACGCAACTGAAGAACGCCGTCTTCCTCGGATTGCTCGCGGTCATCGGCGCGATCATTCTTTTTGCGATTGCGCGGCAAGTCGCCAAGCGCGAGCGCGTTCTGCCTCCTCCTCCTCCGCCACGTCCGCCTTGGGAAATTGCGCTCGAGTCACTCGACTCCATCCGCTTCTCGGGAGCCCTTGCGGATCAGCGCTACGATCACTTCGTCGATCGCGTGAACGATACGCTGCGGCAGTATCTCGGCGCGCGCTACGGATTCGACGGGCTGGAGTCGACCACGGACGAGATCTTGGTCGCTTTGCGCTCACGCCTCCCCGACGACAAGCGCGAGACCGTCGAGACGTTGCTCCGCGAAACGGACCTCTTCAAGTTCGCCAATCTCCAACCGAGCAAAGAAGAGTGCGAGCGTGCCCTCGAACGCGGCGAGATGATCGTGCGAAAGACGATGCCCTTCATGGATCGCGTCGACGCGATGCCCGCATCGATGCCGCCGCCCAAGAGCCCGTCGAAGCCTTCGGCGGAAGTCCGCCGAGCTACCCCCTCCACTTCTCCCAGTCCTTACGCACCTCCCGAAAAGCCAGTGCCTCCGGAGAATTCAGTGCCTCCTGAGAATTCAGCGCCTTCCGAGAACGCCGTTGCGCCTGAGAAGCCAGAAGGGAGCTCTTCGCCATGAGGCGCCTCGCTTGGCTCGTCCCTTTCGTCGTCTGCGCCATCGTCGCGTTCCTGCTGACGGTCTACATCGGCACGTTCGAGTGGAAGCTGCTCGACGTCTCGCCGGGAGCGCTCGTCATCGTCGGCGCGGGCGCCGCCATCAGCTTGCTCACGTACGTGACAGGCGTGACCGATGCGAAGACCGAGCTCGGAAGTGCCTTCAAAAAAGGCACGGGGCACGTCATCGTCGAGGCGCTGCAGCTCGCCTTTGGCACGAGCGTCTTCATCGTCTTGGGTCTCGTCTACGCGACATTGCGCAGAGGGTCGGCGTGGCAAAGCGCGACCTGGGCGTACCCCGCGTGGCTCCTCGCGCTCGTCGTGATTCCATTCTTGCTGCTTCTCGCCGTCGTCTCCGACCGCCGCGTGGCGCGCATCAAGTTGCCATCCGTCGTCGCCGTGAAATCCATCGAGCCCTCGTGGCGCGTGCGCTTCCGCCGGCTACCGATGATCCTCCGCGCCGCCGCGCTCTTCTTCGGCATCCTCGCCCTTGCGCGCCCACAGAGCCTCTTGCGCGCGGAGGTTTCGGAGGAACAAGGCATCGACATCGTTCTCGTGCTCGATCTCTCGGGATCGATGAAGGCGGTGATGGATGGCGATCAGCCGACGACGCAGGCCCCCCAAGGGCGGCGGCAGATTGCGAAAAAGGCGACGCGCCTCGACACCGCCAAAGACGTGATTCTCGACTTCATCGAACGGCGCCGCACCGATCGCATCGGGGTCGTCGTCTTCGGCCCCTCCGCCTACGTGCTCTCCCCTCCCACGCTCGACTATTCGCTCGTCGCCAATCTCGTGCAGCACATGCAGCTCGGCCTCATCTCGGGTGAAGGCACTGCCATCGGGGACGCCGTCGGAACGGCGGTCGCGCGCTTGCGGAGAAGCACCGCGAAGTCGAAGGCGATCATTCTTCTCACGGACGGCGATTCGAACGCGGGGTTCGTCGCTCCCGAATACGCCGCGAGCCTCGCCAAAGCGCAGAGCGTCAAGGTCTACACGGTCCAAATCGGAAACGGCGACGAGGTCGAGGTCGAGGCCGAAACCGACGTGCATCGCCAGCCGCACTACGTCCGCCAGCGCTTCCCCGTGAACCCCGAGCTCCTCCGAAAGATCGCCAGCGAAACGGCGGGTGAGTCCTTCGTCGCAACCGACCGCGCCGCACTCGAGCGGAGCATGCACGACATTTTGGACAAGCTCGAGCGCACGCGCCTCGAGGGCGGTACGTCGACCATCGAAGAGCTCTTTCCGCTGCTCCTTTTGCCGGGCGGCGTACTCGTGCTCCTCGAGATCCTCGTGAGCCTCCTCATCTTGCGGAGGTTCCCGTGAGGTTCGCGGTCGATCTCTTTCACTTTCCGGGTCTCTTATTCGTCGTCGGCGCAATCGTCCTCGTCGGCGGATTCGCGGCGCTGCTGATTTTTGGGTCGAGCCTGCGAGCGAGAGCAGAAGCGCGTTTCGGCGATCCCAAGCTCGTTCGCGAGCTCCGCAGCCACGACCCCACCGAGCGCCGCGCCATCAAGGGCGTGCTCGTCGTTCTCGGCGTCGCGCTCTTTCTCGCGGCGTTCGCCCGGCCGCAATTCAGTCGTGGCACGCGTCTCATCCCGGCGACCAATCTCGATGTCGTGATCGTGCTCGACTACTCGAAGAGCATGTATGCGCGCGACATCGCGCCGAGCCGCATTGCCCGAGCGAAGGCCGAGGTCTCGCGTTTGATCTCGCTTCTTCCGGGAGCACGCTTTGGCGCCGTTGCGTTCGCGGGGGAGCCGATGGAGTTCCCGATGACGAGCGACGGCGCGACGATCGCGCAGTTCTTCCGCCAGCTCGAGCCCAACAACATGCCCATTGGCGGGACGGCTACGGCGCGCGCGCTCAATTCCGCAAAGGCGATTTTCGAGCGCGATCCGAAGTCCAAAGATCACGTGCGCGTCGTCGTGCTCATCACCGACGGCGAAGATCTCGAAGGGGATCCCGTCTCCGTTGCGAAGACGATCGGCGCGCGAATCGACGTCGTGCAAATCGGCGCGCGCACCGCAGAGGTCATTCCCGAAGTGGGCGAAGACGGCAAGGTGACGGGCATTCGCCGCGACGAGACGGGCGCGCCCCTCACGACCGCCCTCAGCTCCGAAGGCGAGAAGCAACTCGCGGAGCTCGCGACGATCACGGGCGGCAATATCGTGCGCTCGGAAGGCGGCGAAACGGGAATCGATCGCATCGCCGAAGGCCTTTCGAAGATGATGCGCGAGGAGCTCGCGGAGCGCCCCGAGGTCGTCTACGCAGAAGAGTACATGTGGCCGCTCGCG
Organism: Myxococcales bacterium; assembly: GCA_023248815.1. Classification (GTDB taxonomy): domain Bacteria; phylum Myxococcota_A; class Polyangia; order Polyangiales; family Polyangiaceae; genus JAHFDV01. The sequence continues at coordinate 5,155 of JAHFDV010000044.1, read as the reverse complement.
ATCGGCATCTTGCTCCTCGTGGTCGAGGCGATGTTCGCCGAGGTGCCCGTTCGCAAGCGCGCGAAGAAAAAGGCGGGGGCATGAGACGCACGCTCTTTCTCTTCTTCCTCACGTGTCCGCTCGTCGTCGCCGCGTGCTCGTGGAATCCGGCGCGTCCCTTCGACCGCGAAGCGCCCGCGAGCAAAGAGGCGATCATCGCGCTCGATGCAGGGGACGCGATGTTCGCGACTCAGCACCTCGAAGACTACCTCGTGACGGGCCCCTGCAAAGGTGGCGCGATCGGCATCTCGGAGGCGATCCGCACGAAATCCAATGGCACGTTCGACCTCGGCCTCGCGCTCTTCGCTCTCGGCGAAACCTATGGCGAGCGCTTCGGTGAAGAGGAGATGGACTCGGGGCTCCCGCCCGCACTGCGCAAGCAACGCGAAGAAGCCGTCGACTGCGCGGTTCACCTTCTCGAAGTGATCGCGAACGACGGGAGCGCGCCTTTGTCTCTCCGCGCAAAGGCGCACTACCTGCTTGGTAACCTGCACTTTCTCCTCGCGAAGTACGAGAACGCCGTCGCAGACTACAATCGCGCGCTCGAGATTTGGCCCGGCAACGAAGAAGCGGGAGCCTCCGACGTGGGAAGAGATGCGGCGTGGAATCGCGCGATCGCGCTCCGCCGCATCGAAGACAAGAAAGACTCCGGAAGCGACGCGAGCCCCACCGGCGACGGGGGCGAGAACGGCGACAGCGGAAGCAACGACGGCGGCAGTGACGGCGGCGGAGACAGCGGCAAGGGCGATGGCGGCTCTCCTCCCGACGACAAGGACGGCGGTAACAACGACAAGAACGATCAGCCCGACGGCGGAAACGACGCGTCTTCGCCTCCCCCACCCCCGCCACCAGAGTTCGACGCAAGCGCACCACCGCCGAAGGAGCAGCCCTCCCAAGACGATCGCATTCTCGATTTGCTCGAGCGTGCCCCAACGGTGCAGCAAGAAGTCGCCAAGAAAGCGGGCGCGCATCGCGTGCGCGGGACGGTCGACAAATGAGCTCGATTCTTCGCGCAGCGTGCACTTCGCTCGCGGTGACGCTCACGGCGCTCTCGCCCTTCGCCTTCGAGCGCGTCGCGCTCGCACAAGAAGTTCAAGCGGTCGCTGATCGCAAAGTGGCCGAGGTGGGCGTGCCGTTCGTCGTGCAGCTGAGCGCGCAAAGCGAAAACGGGGTTCCCGAGAATCCGAAGCTCACCGCGCCCAAAGGAGTGGTCGCGCAATTTCAAGGTGGCTCGCCTTCGCGCATGTTCATGAACATCAACGGCGTACAGAGCGTTCGCAACAGCCTCACCGCGACGTGGGCGATCGTCGCTTCAGTGCAGGGCTCGTTCACGTTCTCCCCGTCCGTCACGATCGGTGGGCGCACGGTTGCGTCCAATGTTTCGGTGAAGGTCGTGCCATTGGGAAAGGCTCCACAACCGCAGCGTCAGCGCCGCGATCCTTTCGGTGGACTCTTCGGACAAGATCCCTTCGACGACGACTTCTTCAATCAACCGGCTTTCCCGGGATTCCAGTTCGAGATGCGTCAGCCGCAGGTTCAAACCGATCCTGCTTTCGCCCTTCCCGCGCCGCGCGGCGATCGCGCGTTTCTCCACTCGACGATCGATCGCAAGACGGCGATCGTCGGCGAGCAAGTGACGCTGACGAGCTACATCTACTTGCGCGCGGATGCGGGATCGTTCGCGGCCGAAGACGTCCACGAAGCGCGAACCCCCGACTTCATCGCGCGGAGCCTCCGCGACGACAACGGCACGATGAAAATTGTCGGCCAGGCGAACGTCGGCGGAGAGCTCTGGAACGTTCTCCTCATCCGCAAGGTCGCCCTGTTTTCGTTGAAGACGGGCGATCTCAAGATCGACCCGATGAGCCTCTCGGTGCGCATGGGGCAATCGTTGGTAGTGCGCGAAGGCGAAGCGTTCAACGTTCGGGTCACGCCACCTCCAGAGAACGGCAAGCCGCCTTCGTATGCTCAAGGCGATGTCGGCGATTGGACGATAACCGCGAGCGTCGACCCGCGCGAGGTCAAACGCGGCGGCGCCGTCAACGTCGTTTTCGATCTCGAAGGCACGGGAAACTTGCCGGCATCGATCGTCCCGCCCTCGCAAGAAGGTGTCGAGTGGCTTCCGCCGACGATCACCGAGAAGCTCACGCACACGGGCGATCGCTCCGGTGGGAAGCGCTCTTTCAACTACGTCGTGCGCTTCAAAAAGAGCGGCGACGTCGATCTCGGCAAGCTCGAAGTTCCGTACTACTCCCCGTCGAAGCGTCGCTACGAGGTCTCTTCCGCCGAGCTCGGGATCATCAAAGTGACGCCCAACGGCGACGAGAGCCAAAAGGTCATCGCGGCGGACGATCCCTACCGTTCCATCCCTCCACTCAAGGCTTCGCTCGCAGGCCTCGGCTCGCAGCTTCTCATCGCCGACCGCCCTTGGTTTCTCTACGCCGTGGGACTTCCACCGATCGGCGCGCTCCTCGCGATCGCCCTGACGCGCGCCTCACGAAAGCTCGCGAGCGCACGCGCGCTTCGAAAAGAATCGCCCGCAATGAAGCTGCGCCGTGCAATCGCCGAGGGGGATGCGCTCTATGCGTCGACCACGGACGCGGCTCTTCTCGAACGAAGCGTGCAGCTCGTACTCGAGCTTGCGATCGCGCTCCGCACCTCGATCCTGCTCCGCAGCATTCCGCGAAGCGAAGCGAAAGAGAGGCTCGCGAAAGCAGGCATCGACGAGACGATCGTTGCACGCCTGCTCGCGATGGCCGACGCTTCGGACGAAGCACGCTTCGCTCCGGAGGCGGCAACCCTCGACGAGGCGAAGCGACGTTGGAAAGAGGTCAACGACCTCGCTCGCAAAATCGCCAAAGGGAGCGCTCCATGAAGCGCGCGCGTGATCTAGGTGTGGCCGTTCTACTCGCGCTTGCGATGCTTTTCGCAACGAGGACGGCTCGCGCCGATTTCGCGGAAGACTTTCAGCGCGCGAACGCGGCTCTCGTCGCGGGGAAAACCGGGGAAGCGATCGCCGCCTACGAGTCTCTCGCCGACCGCGGCTTCGTCGATCCCAACGCGAGCTACAATCGCGGACTCGCCTACATCGAGCGCGTGCGCATCGGCGGCGAAGAGCCCGGCGACCTCGGACGCGCAGCGCACGGCTTCGAAGAGGCGCGTGAGCTCGGATCGTCGGATCTCGCAGACGACTCCGAAGTGGCGCTCACGGCCGTGCGTGGCGAGATCGCGCGGCGTCGCGCACGAAGCGGACTTCGATCGCCCGTGAGTGAGCGCCCCGCCCTCGGGGACGCCATCGTGCATCTCCTACCCGTACGCGTCTGCGCGCTTTTCGCCCTCATTTCTTCGTTACTTTTCTCGGCCGCGCTCGTCGGCCGTCTCTCGTCGCGCGTGAAAGAGGCAGCGCGTCATCGCCTTCGCGCAGCAAGCACGGCGGTCCTGCTCGTCGCAGGTCCACTCTTGCTCGTGAGTGCGCTCTTTTCGATTTTGACGCTCCGCGATCGACGCGAGCGCGAAGAGTTCGTGATCGTCGCCGCCAATAGCTATCCGGGCGACGCGCGCGGTGTCGCCATCCCTGGTCTCGATCCACTTCCCGAAGGAGGACGCGTGCGACGGTTCGCCGTACAGGCCTCGCTCGTCGAAGTGGAGTGGCAAGGCAAGCGTGTGTGGGTCCCGCGAAATGCGCTGCGACCACTTTCGTTACGTAAGTCCTGACGCGCGGTTGGTCCCCTCGGCCGAGCCGAATCCGGGGTCCGAAGAGGCTCCCCCCCACGCCAAACTGGGGTAGACTCGGCCGCTCATGGCAGGCGACGTCGAACAGCTGTATCGGCAATGGCTCGGTACGAAAGATCTCCCGAACACGCTCGCCCTCTCGAACGTCCTCCGAGGACCTGTTCATGCAGCGAAGATTCAGCAGGTCGGTGATTTCGCGAAGAAAGCCTTCGGCGACGACGTCACGGTGCTCATTTCGTCCGCGCGCATGCTTCTCAGCGCGAATCGCCTCTCGGACGCGCAAAACCTTCTTCTGACAGCCGGCAAGGTCGCACCGCGCGAGGGCATGGTCTACCGCGTGCTCGGCGAAGTGCTGCTCCGTCGCGGTGATGCCGATCGCGCCGAAAAAGTCCTCGAGCGTGCTCTGCAGTTCGGAAGCACCGAGCCGAACACGCAGCTCTGGCTCGATCGCGCCAAGGTCTACAAATCGATGCAAGAGCGCAGCGGAGCGCCGATGGTCGCCTCCGAGATCGAGCGCACGTCCCCCGCCGCGCTCGAGCCCCTCGCCGACGATTCGCCAACGCTTCGGATCAGCAACAGCAACCGCCCGCCCGCCGTGCAGATCATTCCCGATCTCCCGCCGCCTCCGACGCACGAGCCCGTCATGTCGGCTCCGCAACGTCGCTCGGCGCCGCCCCCGGCCGTCACTTCCAATCGTCCGCCTTCGGTTGCCGCAGCAAGGCTCCATCCGGAAACGGGAGAGACGCATGTGAGCGCGCCGCCCCCACGCGTCGCGTCCTCGAAGGCTCCGCCAGTCGCTGCGTCTCGTGCACCAGAGCGCGGAAACACCCTGAAGATGGGCTCGAACGGCGGTCCTTCGAAAGCCGGCACGTCGCGTGGCGCGGGCTTCGGCAATGGCCAAGGCGGAACGGGCAACCCGATGGTTCCCGGCGGCACGATTCTCGGCATTGCGCCACCGCAACGCTCCGAGCATTCGATCACGTTCAATCTCGACGCGTCTGCACCCGAGCTCCCTTCGGATTCGTTCTGGAGCGAGGCCGGAGCCGCGACGACCGCGGGCCCTCGTCCACCCGATGCACGCGTGGTTCTCGAGCAGCTCGCGCAAGCGGGCGTGTTCGATCCCAACGACGATCCGGAGCCGATGCAGTGGTATCGACCGAAGCGTCGCATGCCCGCCAAGAGCGCGTGGGCGCTCGCGGCAGGCATCGCGCTACTCATTGGCGGCGGCTTCGCCGTGAATCATCAAGTGCTTCGGCAGCGCGCCAAAGAAGCGCAAGAAGCGTCGGGAATTCTCGATCAGATCGAGAGCGCCATTCTCACGGGTAAAGCCACCGAGCTGCCTCCGCTCGAACCAAAATTCTCGAAAGTGTTCGAGCTCGATTCG
>JAHFDV010000267.1 GCA_023248815.1 Myxococcales bacterium | reverse complement strand
AGGCCGCGACCTCGTAGAACGTCAGACCGAGAACGAGCAACGCGTCGAATCGGAATCGCGTCCCCACGGCAATCCCAGGGGTGCGCGTGGGGACTCCGGGAATTGCGTCGTGCGTGAGGGGCGCTTCGTGCGTTTGCAGCGCGTCGGTCGTCACGGCATCCGTCGTCATGGCTTCGTTCGTCATTGAAAGAGCACCTGCAAGAGCCACTGACTCACGAGCGACGCGATGCTGAACGTGACATCGGACGGCGGAGTGCCGCTCAGCAACGTCGTGTTGTTGGAGAGATCTTGATCGACGAGCACCTTCCCGTCAGGATCGATCACGACCGACGCAACGTAGCTCGGCCCGTCGAGAGGGATTCGCGTCGCCTCCCCTTTTCCGTCCCAAGTCGTCCGCGTCCGTGAACCATCCTTGAAACGGATCTCGACTTCTACGGGAATGACCAACGTCCCGCGCCGCAAGATCTCGATGAAGCCCTCGTAGTGCACCGGGTCTTTCGCCGTTCCCTCGCGCTTCTCGCGGTTCGCGGACTCCCCGAAGAGTCCTTTGTCTCCCGCGCTTCGCTCCCCAAAGACACTTCCCACCGCGAAGTCGACCCAACCTTTTTTCGCGATCGCTTCTTCCAAGAATGCGGCGGCGTCTTTCCCGAGCTCGCTCTCCATCGTCGCGTAAAAGTCGGCGGGCTCGGGATGCCTGAAGCGAAAGCGACGCGCGTAGACGCCGAACGCGTCGATGAACGCATCTCCATACGTCCTTCGCAGCGTCCCCAAGATGCTCGCCATCCGTGAATAGATGAGTGATCCGTACGTGGCCCCCGAGCGGAACTTGTGGGCGGGCTGCGCAATCACGTCGTCGTGGACGTTGCGTGCACCGATGACCCCTTGCGCGCCGTACTCGTCGACCTCGAGCGGTCCGAGCCTCCCAACGGCCGCGTGGCCATACCAGGTCTGCATCGCCTCCATCTCCGCAAATGAGGTGAAGCCCTCGTCGAGGTAAGGCCACTTCATCTCGTTCGATGCGACGAGCCCGTAGAAGTACTGATGAGCGAACTCGTGCACCGTGATGATCTCGGGCGCGCGCGCGAATGAGGGCACGGCCCACGCCCCGCCCGTCGTGATCAACGTCGGATACTCCATTCCGCCCGCTTCGTCCGCATTGGGAAGCGGGTGGACGAGCGTCAGCGTCTCGTAAGGATACGGCCCGTAGCGCGCGCGAAAATGTGGAAAGGCAAAGCGCATCGTCGCGAGCTCCCGTTCCGCAATCGCGTCGTAACCCTCAGGAAAGAGAATGCGCACGGCGACGTCGCCCATCTTCTCTTCGCGCTCGACGAAGTGGTCCCAAGCCGTCCAAGCGAAGTCGTGGACATTCTTCTGCGTGTAGCGCACGCGCCGATGCCCCGTAGCGGGTGCCCCGGCGCCCTCTTTCAGCGCCGCCGAGCGAACACCTGTTGCGCCAACTACGTACGCATCCGGAACCTCGAGCGTCACGTCGTAGTTGCCGAAGTCCGAATAAAACTCTGCGAGGTGATGAAATGGAAAGTGAGCCCACACCGCGTGCTCGTCGAGCCGTGCGAGCTTGGGAAACCACTGCCCCACCATGTGAAACGAATCTTGAAATCCGGTGCGTTCCACGATCGACGGCAACGTCGTATCCCACGCCATTTCGATTTCGATCGTTTGCCCCGGCGCGATCGGTGCGCTGAGCGGAATCTCCGCTTCGCTCTCGTCGTCGGGACCATTCGGACGGCGATTGGCGCGGGCCCAAAGGTCTTCGCCGCTCCCTTTCAACGCGAACTTCTTCACGTCGATCGCGCCCCAGCGCGTGACGGATCCGGAGCCGCGGAAGCCGGGAACGATCTCGCTCAAGAAGACGCTCTTCGAGTTCTTGAAGGCGTTCATGTAGAGATGAACCCACAGGCTGCTCGTCGGCGTATCTGTCCGATTCGTGAAGCGAATCGTCCCCTCACCGTGAACGACGTGCTCCTTCTCGTCGAGCGAAGCCGAAAGCGTGTAGCTCGCAACCTCTTCGGGCGCCGAGAGCATCGCCTCTTCCTCGCGCGCTAGTTTCGGAGAGGGAGGCTGTTCCGACGCAGAGAGGGGCGCATCGTGACATCCGAGGAACGTGAAACACGCACTCGCGAGCAAAACCGAGGCGGCCGGTGTCGTGCGCATCGACCGCCTTATACCGCAAGCAACGCCTGTCGGTTAAGGAGCACCCGCCCAAGGGGGAGTGTTCTCCCTCGGACGGAAGGCGTCAGTTCACGAGCTTGTCGCCTTTGGGCTTTTCGTCTGCAGGCTTTTCGTCGCGAGGAACGGACGGCTCGTAGCGGAACTCGAGCTTCTTCCCATCGGAGTCGATGATCGCCTTGCCGCCGCCTTCGAGCTTGCCGAAGAGGATCTCTTCGCTGAGCGGCCGTTTGACCTCTTCCTGAATCACGCGACCGAGCGGACGCGCGCCGTAGTCGGGATCGTAACCCTTGTCGCCGAGGTACGTGCGCGCGGCGTCGGTCACGTCGATCGTGACGTTCTTGTCCACGAGCTGACCTTCGAGCTCCCAGATGAACTTCTCGACGATGCTCTTCATCGTCTCGCGGCTCAGCGGATCGAACTCGATGCGGGCGTCGAGTCGATTGCGGAACTCGGGACTGAACATGCGCTTGTATTCGCGATCGGCGTCGCCTTCTGCGCGCTTGTCGCCGAAGCCCACGGCGCGTCGCGTGAGATCACGCGCGCCGACGTTGCTCGTCATCAGCAAAATCACGTGGCGAAAGTCGCTTGCCTTACCGTTGTTGTCCGTCAGCTTTCCGTGATCCATCACCTGCAAGAGAACGTTGAACACGTCGGGGTGCGCCTTCTCGATCTCGTCGAGAAGAAGAACCGCATGCGGCGTCTTCGCGATAGCGTCCGTCAAGAGACCACCTTGATCGAAACCGACATATCCCGGCGGCGCGCCGATGAGACGCGAAACGGCGTGGCGTTCCATGTATTCGCTCATGTCGAAACGGATGAACTGCACGCCCATGATGCGCGCGAGCTGCTTCGCAACTTCAGTTTTGCCGACGCCCGTCGGGCCGCTCAATAGGAAGCTGCCGATGGGTTTTTCAGCCGAGCGAAGGCCCGAGCGCGCGAGCTTGATCGCCGAGGTGAGCTGAACGATCGCGGCTTGTTGCCCGAAGACGACACCACCGAGCTCGGTGTCGAGATTGCGGAGGCGCTCTTTGTCGTTCGTGGAGACGACCTTCGGAGGAATTTGCGCCATCTTTGCGAGAACAGTCTCGATCTCGAGCTCGCGAACGACGCCTTTTTCTCCGTCCTTCATGCGGAGCTTCACGTGTGCGCCGGCCTCGTCCATGAGATCGATCGCCTTGTCCGGCAGCTTTCGATCTTGGAGGTACTTCGCCGAGAGATCGGCCGCAGCGCGAATCGCCTCGGGCTCGTAGGTGACGCCGTGGAACTCTTCGTACTTGGGACGGAGCCCTTCGAGGATCTTCACGGTGTCTTCGACGCTCGGCTCTCCGACATCGACCTTTTGGAAGCGGCGGGCGAGCGCCTTGTCTTTCTCGAAATTCTGGCGGTACTCGTCGAACGTCGTCGAGCCCATGCAACGCAATCGCCCGTTGGCGAGTGCGGGCTTCAACAAGTTTGCAGCGTTGACGCTGCTCCCACCGCTCGTCGCGCCGAGGCCCACGAGGTTGTGAATCTCGTCGATGAAAAGAATCGCGTGCGGCAGCTTGGCGAGCGACTTCATGATGCCCTTCATGCGCTCTTCGAAGTCGCCGCGGTAGCGCGTGCCTGCCATGAGCGCCCCCATGTCGAGCGAATAGACGACGGACTCAGAGAGCGCCTTCGGCACTTCGCCGGCGACGATCCGATGCGCGAGACCTTCGGCGATCGCCGTTTTACCGACGCCCGAATCACCGACGAGAATCGGATTGTTCTTCTTGCGACGCGCCAAAATCTGCACGACGCGATCGATTTCGCGATCGCGACCAATGAGGGGATCGATCTTCTTCTCTTGCGCGAGCACGTTGAGGTTCGAGCAGAACTCTTCGAGTGGATCCGACTTCTTCTTCGCGCCCCCACCGCCCTTCGGCCCGAGGGTCTCGCCGTCGTCGTCTTCTTCGTCCGCGTCTTCGCGCTTGGAAACTCCGTGCGAGACGAATGCGACGACATCGAGACGGGTGATGCCCGAGTTCTCGAGAATGGCGACCGCGGGAGACTCTGCCTCGGCGTACATCGCGATGAGCACTTGCGGGCCCGTCACTTCTTCTTTGCCGGCCCCTTGCACGTGCGCGAGCGCGCGCCGCAACACGCGTTGCACGCCCATCGACGGATTCGGCGTCACCGCCATCTCGTCGGAAAGGCGCAGATTCGGATCCGAGAGAAACTGCTCGAGCTCCTCTTTGAGCGACGCGATGTTGCCGCCCGTTGCACGAACGACCTCCATCGTCGTCTCGTCCATCAGGAGCGCGTAGAGCAAATGCTCGAGCGTCCAGTACTCGTGCTGGCGCCTCGCCGCGTCGGTTTGGGCCACTTCGAGCGCGATTTCTACTTCAGGGCTGATACGCACCTTCCGAATGTAATGCCGGTAGTGCGGAAGTGCGAGGGGGGGTACGTGTGGAGATGCCGAATCGACTCGATTCTCAGCGGTTGAAGAACGAAACTTGCTGGAATTCGAGCCCCGAAACGATTTGATCGACGCGCCCTTTCGACAAGGCGCCGATCCGATCTCCCAGCCGGCTCTTCTCGATCGACGAGATTTGGGAAACGACGACCACGCTTCGCTCCGGAAGATCCCCTTCACCGACATCGAGAAGCACGTTCCCCGGCTCGCTCGATCGATGAAGGTTCGTCGTGAGCGCACACACGACGACGGTCGCGATGCGCGAATGATTGAAGACGTCTTCCTGCACGACGACGTGCGGGTGCGAATAGCTCGGTGCGAGTTCCTGTGAATCGTCTGGCGCGATCCAAAAGATGTCGCCGCGGTGGATCCTCTCGGATGTCACTTGAACTTCATTCGGGCCGAATTGTCGTTTTGGCTCGCGATCACTCGGGCTCGGCTCTGTTGTTGGCTCGCCCTCACTCGGGCTCGGCCGTCACCAGAAGTGGCATGCCGCTTTCGCGCGCGTCCTTCATCACTTCGGCGACTTTGGTCTCGGCGATGTCGCGCGTGTAGACCGCGACGGTCGCGCTTCCGCGATGATGAATGCTGAGCATGAGGTGAACGGCCTCGCTCTCGTTCTTCTGGAAGAAGGTCATCAGGGCCATGACGACGTAATCGCGCGTCGTGTAGTCGTCGTTGTGGAAGACGACCTTGTAGCGTCTCGGCGTGGTCGCTTTTTGCCGCTCTTGGAGGTCTGTATCTCCCTCTTCTTCCGGTCGCCCTTTTTGAGCGCCGAAAATGCGACGAAAGTCCCTGTCATTTCCAGCCATGCGGAAGACTTTGCGAGAATTGCCGCATTCTGGCAACCCCTGGAAGGTGGGATGCGGCGATGGAGATTGCGGCGGCGATCGGTGCGTCAACGTGGCCAAGGTAGGAGAATCACCGAGAAATCGAAGACATCGAGCTTGTCACCCCGAGGCGAGAGCGCGTAGAATTTCGAGCACTAAATACGCTGCTCATCCGTCCAACCGCCTGACGAGCACACGCGCGATCTTCTCCGTTCGTTTTAGACGAACTCTCACCTTAGCCAACGTCGAATAAGAAAGGGCCACATCACGGCCATGGAGCTCTCAGAGAACACGGTCATTTTGGGGAAGTACCGGCTGTCGCGCATGATCGGGCGCGGTGGAATGGGCTCCGTTTGGCATGCGACACAGCTCGACCTCGATCGCCCCTGCGCGATCAAGTTCATCGAAGGTGAGTACGCGTCACTCCCCGAAGCTCAAGAGCGCTTCAAGCGTGAGGCTGTTGCGGCATCGAAGATCAATAGCCCGTACATCGTGCAGGTCTACGAGCACGGCATCTGGGACGGCACGCCGTTCATCGCGATGGAGTACCTGGAAGGCGAAGATCTCGGAAAGCGGATTCAGAAACTGGGGCGTGTTTCGCCCGGCGAAACACATACGGTCCTCCAGCAGGTATGCCGTGCCCTCGGCAAAGCACACCAAGCGGGCATCGTTCACCGCGACATCAAGCCGGACAACATCTTCCTCGTTCGCGACGACGAACGTGAAGTCGCGAAGGTCGTCGACTTCGGAATCGCGAAGCTCGGCGCCAACCCGCTCGAAGGCTCGAAGACGCGCACGGGAGCGATGCTCGGCACGCCGTATTACATGAGCCCCGAGCAGGCGCAGGGCACGAAGGCGATCGATCCACGAAGCGATCTTTGGTCGCTCGCGATCATCACCTTCCAGTGCATCACGGGTGTCCTCCCGTTCGAGAGCGAAGCGCTCGGCGATCTTCTCGTGAAGATCATCGTCTCGCCGATTCCAGTTCCTTCAGCGACCGCCGCAGGTGTTCCGCCTGGGTTCGATCAATGGTTTGCGAAAGCCGCAAGCCGCGACCCGCGCGAACGCTTCCAGACCGCACGTGAGTTCTCCGAAGCGCTGGGCCTCGCGCTCGGCACCTCGGGCGTGGGCGACGCGACGACGACGGGAATGCAGCAAACCCCTGGCTACGGAACGCCTGCCGTCGGGAATCCGCAGTTCGCGCAGAGCGGCATGGGCCCGAGCCATCTTTCGCAGAGCTCTTCGGGGAGCACGGTCGCCATGGGCTCGCGTCCTGGCTTCCAGACGCCCCTTCCGATGAATCAGAGCGCAGGCGGCCTAAGCGCGCACACGAACAGCGGTGTCACGTCGGTCGAAGACATCGGTCGTCCGCCCGTCAAAAAGGCGCCCATCGGGCTCATCATCGGCGGAGCCGTCGTTGGCCTCGCACTTCTCGTCGGCGGCATTGTCGCCATGAGCGGTGGCAAGAAAGACAAGGTTGGCGCCGAGGGCGTTCCAACCGCGACAGCCGAAGTGAAGACGACGGAAGCGAAAGCCACCGAGGTCAAACCCGACGAAGTGAAGCCCGTCGAAGCGAAGGTCGAGACGAAGCCCGTCGAGACCAAGCCCGACGTGAAGCCTGCCGAGACCAAACCCGAGGCGACGGTGGCGGCTGGTGGTGAGAAGCCCAAAGATCCGAAAGCTGGCACCAAAACTGGTACCAAGCACGGCAAGGGCGGCGTCGCCGGCAAGGTCGACAATCTCGGTTTCTGATCTCGCTCGAAGAGACGGGTGATGTCCGAACGTCCGTCTCTTCCTCCGCCTTCGGTCGTCGATCCGGAGATCCGGCTGCAGCTCTTTCGAGGGTCGCTCAAAGAAGCGCCTTCGCTCGGTCACGTCCTCGAGCTCGATGCGTTTGCCGCCAAAGCGGAACGCAGCGGAGGTCGCGACGTCATCATCACCCTCGCGCGTGCCATCCTCGAGCACGATCCCGTGCAGCTTGCAGCTATTCACGAGCTCGCGAAAGACGCGGCGCCGTATATCGAGCGCCTTCTCCGCCACGCAACGGACGAACGCCGTTACGACGAAACGCCGCGTGAAGCCGATCCTCCTCTCGGTATGAGAAAGTTCATCGCGTCTCGGCCTGCACGCGCAAGCATCGAGCGCTTCTTGCTCGATCCGGATGCGCGCGTGATCGAGCGCATCTTGAAAAATCCCCTCCTCACGGAGGGTGACGTTCTCCGCATCGTCACCTCCCCGCGCTCGAACGGCTCCGTTCTTCGCGTCGTCGCGCGTTCTCCATGGCTCGCGCGCGAACGAGTACGACGCTCCCTCGTGCTGGGCTCCCACACTCCGCTTTCGACCGCCGTCCCCATTCTCGCAACCGTCGGTGGTCGCGAGCTCGAGGAAGTCTCGACGAGCGCTCGCCTCTACGACGAGCTACGGATTTTGGCAGACGACTGGCGCGCTGCC
>JAHFDV010000266.1 GCA_023248815.1 Myxococcales bacterium | reverse complement strand
GAATTCGGACTACACGAAGGAACCTGCGACGCTCGTCTCGTTCGAGCTCGACGATGTCGAAGGCGGAGTGGAGCTCACGATTACCGAATCCGGATTCGATGCCCTCCCCGCATGGCGGCGCGAGCAGGCCTTCAAGGCCAACGACGGGGGTTGGAGCGCGCAGAGCATGCTCATCTCGAAATACCTAGAAAAAGCGGTGTGAACGCACATGGCGAGCAAACGCACGAGCGCGAAGAAAGTGGCGCCAAGCAGCTCGTTGGAAGTTTCAGCGGACCTGTTTGCGGCACTGGGAGACGAGACGCGATTGGTCTTGCTCCGCGAGATTGCCCGTAGCGGTCCAGTCTCACTGGCGCGACTAACGGAGCACACGGAAGTCACACGCCAGGCCGTCACGAAACATCTCCGGGTGCTCGAAGGAACGGGCCTCGTCGAATCGAAGCGCGACGGACGAGAAAGTCTCTGGCGGGTGAAGGATGCGCGTTTCGAACAGGCGAAACGCTACCTCGCGCTCATCGAACGTCAGTGGGACGACGCGATCGATCGTCTGAAGACGCTCATCGAAGAGTGAGGCACGCCCAACAGCTGGGAGTCAGCCGGTGAGGCCGAGCGGGAGAATGTCCGTCTCGAACAGGTGTGCACGGTATTGCTCGAAGCAGCGGCGGCCGGCTTCGAGACGCATGAGAGCGCCTTCCGCCATTGCGCGCTGGGCGTCGACGTCCTTCGCGAGCGTGTAGATGACCTCGCTGTTCCAAGCCTTCGAGTGCTTCACGTCCAACGTTGAATGCAGCGCGAAGTAGCGACGAGCTTCTCCGCGGACACCGAGGCGCTTCAAGGCCAGATTCACGCGTTCGGCGCGCCAAGGCGCCGTCATCTCGATTGCGCCGAGAGCGCCTACGGATTGGAATGCGTAGCGGCGATTGGTCGCGAGCCCCACCATCAAGTTGGAGAGGGCGAGGCTCTCCCAGACGATCGGCGTGCTGTCCTCTGCTTCTCCAACCCCGAGCTCCTCGGAGAGGACCTCGAGCATTGGACCGTGCATGCCGGGGCGCTTTCCCTGCCCCATCTCGTCCCAGTAGTTGCGTGCGAGCTCGAGCTTGGCGATCACCGGCATCTTTACCTGGGTCATCGCCACGAGATCTTCGAAGCCGGCCTCACCGCCCACCTCTTGATGGAGGAACCAAAGTAGCGCGCCACGTGGAGCCGAGTCGGCGAGCCACTGAAAGAGGGAGTCGTGCTGGCCTGGCCCCGTCTGGTCCAGGTCCTCGAACCACTTCATGAATGCGTCCCTGTCCGTCGGCGCCGTATCTGCGCGCTCTCGGACGTGGGCACGCTCGCGTTCGAGGAATTCGCCCTCACGAAGGCGCCAGGCGAGCTCTTCGCGAAGATCGCCGCGCCAGTCATGCGTTTTCGAAATCGGTGCGAGGCGTCGACGATTGAAGGCCGACAGTCCGCGGTGAAAGTCCGTAAGTGCTACGCACGATGATGTATCCCACATGGTCGCTAGCGTTCTGCAACCCTCGCGCCAAACGCTGCGCACTCATTTTTCTCGGCCGATCTGCGAGAACGTCCCGATCCGTCCTGCGGCAAGCCGACACGCCGTGCAGGAGCGCCACGTCGCGAAGTTAATTGGCGCGAGCACACCTTTCGTCCATCGTGTCCCCGCGAGCACGAAATGACCGACACGACGAAACCACCCAAGATCGACTCCGACTTCGATCGCGTAAACGAGCACTTTCACGACTCGTACGATGCGGCCAAAGAGATTCACCGCCTCGAGTCTCCCGTCTTTCTCGTACTCGCCGACAGCCTCATCCTTCATCGCAAGAACGAGAAAGGAAAAGCCGAACGCACCGCGTGGGAATTTACGCCGCCGCTTTTTCACGTTCTAAAGTCGGTCTCGCATGCGCCCATCGCGCTGTATGCGCGCCTTTTGAAAAAAGACGGCGGCGAGGCATGGGTGAAGAAGCTCGACGACGCTCTTCATCGAGCCGAAGCTCGTCTCGACTCGTTGGACGGCGTTCCCGACCACATGGCGCGCGACGCGAGAAAGCTCCTCGAGCTCACCGCGGCTTTCATCCACGAAGGGGTGCTCGACGGCAGCGGCTCGAGCGTTCAGGCGGCGAACCGTTTTGCCGAAAGCACGAAGGAGCTCCTGCTGCTCCTCACGCGCCACGCAACGGAGATCCAGCTCACGGCGCTGCACGACGCGGTGCAAGAGGCCCTCGCAAAGCTCAGTCCGGAAGAGCGCGAGACCGTCGAGGTCGTCGTGATGGGAGATCACCAGGCACGCAACCGTAGCCTAGGGATGCAGTATTTCCGCAAGGTCCTCGGGGAGCCAGAAGGCAGCGAAGATCGCGTCACTTACGGTGAAAGCATCACGTCCGAAGACGAGGCGCTCACTCTCATGGCGACGCGTCGCGTTGATCGCCCAGTCGCGATGGCTTTTTTCGGCGACGAAAAGCGCCTTCAGCGCGACGTGCTCGGCGACGCGGTCGAAGAGGCACTCGCGACGCGCGACTATCCTGTCATCGAGTAGAGTAACGAGGCCGCGTCGAGCGAACTTCGCCGTTCACGAGCTTTCGCGGAGCAGATTGCGCGCAATGACGATGCGCTGAATCTCGTTCGTACCTTCATAGATGCGCGTCACGCGAGCGTCTCGGTAGTTGCGCTCGACGTCGAACTCGCGCGAGTAGCCGTAGCCACCATGGATTTGCACCATGCGATCGACGATGCGTCCACACGCCTCCGTGGCGAAGAGCTTCGCCATGCTCGTCTCCGAAGCGGCTTTGTCTTTCTCGTCGAGAAGTCGTGCCGCGCGAAGCATGAGAAGCCATGCGGCATCGAGCTCCGTTCGTGAGTCCGCAAGGACGAACTGCGTGTTCTGAAAGTCTGCGAGGGCGCTACCGAACGCGCGCCGCTCTTTCGCATAGCTCGTTCCCGCCGCTAGTGCGGATTCGGCGATGCCAATCGAGAGACCGGCGATACCGATGCGGCCCGGGCCGAGCGCAGAGAGCGCAATCGCGTAACCACCTGCACGCTTTCCGATGAGGTGATCGGCGGGAACACGGCATTCGTCGAACGAGAGACCGACGGTGCCGGAGGCGCGCTGCCCCATCTTGTCTTCTTCTTTGCCGATGCCGAGCCCGCGCGTGCCACCAGGTACGATGAATGCGCTGATGCCTTCGGGACCCGGCCCATCGGAGCGTGCGAACACGATGTGCATGCCCGCGTGAGCGCCGCTCGTGATCCACATCTTCTCACCGTTGAGGACCCATTCGTTTCCGTCGAGTCGCGCGCTCGTCGTGAGCGCCGCAGCGTCGGATCCGCAGCCCGGCTCACTGAGGGCGAAGCTCGCGGGGCCCAGCGTTCCCTGCGCGTAGGGCCTGAGCCACTTCTCTCGTTGCGCGGGCGATCCATGGTCCGAGAGGATCTTCGCGGCGAGGTTGCTCGAGGCGAGAATGACGGCCGTCGATGCACAGACTTCGGCGATGCTCTCCATCGCGAGCACGTAGCCGACGTTGTCGGTCTCGGCGCCGCCGTCTTCGCCTTTCACCTTCATTGCGAGGAGGCCCATTCGGCCGAGCTCCGAGATCGCTTCGAGTGGAAACTTGCCCGTGCGGTCGCGCTCTCTCGCGCCAGGACGCAGGTTGCCGTACGCGAAGTCGCGCGCCGCTTTGGCGACGAACTGCTGCTCTTCTGAAAACGCCATCCCGAGGCGGCCGAGTCTCGATGCGACTTCACTCATGCTTTTCTCTCCGTTCGAAAGGCTACCTCCGCGATCTGCCTCATTCCAGACTCAGCGAAAAGGACGATTCGACCAAAGTTGACAACTGCGTTGTCATATGTCCGACTGGTCGTCGTGAAAACACGCGCCCCGCGCAAGATGCGCAAGGATCACCGCCAAGGAGAGCTTCGCGCCGTCATCGACGAGACCATTGGCCTCTTTCATCGCCTGCGCTTCGTCGCCGCAGAGATCTATGGCGAAGAAGGTCGCTCCGAAGCTCGCCGCGGCATCCTCCGCGGGCTCGCGCGGTTCGGCGCGCAGACGGTTCCCGCGCTGGCACGCGCGCGCTCGGTGACGAGGCAGCACGTGCAAGAGGTCGTCGACGGCCTCGGCAAGGAGGGGCTCATCGAGTTCCTCGACAACCCCGCGCACCGCCGCTCGCGTCTCGTCTCGATCACACCGAAGGGCATTCGTGCCGTGAAGAAAATGGACGAAACGGATCTCCGCGTCCTTGCGGCCGTCGGAGCCAACGTCACCACCGCCGACCTCGCCGTCACCGCCGCCACGCTCAAGTCGGTCCGCCAACGCTTCGAAAACCACGCGCGCTGGCGAAGAGCGATCGAGTGAGCCGTTGGAGGTTCGGCCGATCCGAAGCGCTCGCATCGGTACGTCGAGAAATCGCACCTCCGTCTCCCCGGCCGACATTGTAATCGCGATCGCGCGTCCTACGTTCAGTAGGTGGATGTTCGTCGAAAGCTCGCCGTCCTCGCCGACGCGGCCAAATACGACGCTTCGTGCGCGAGCAGTGGCTCTCGCCGTGAGACGCCGAAAGGCGGCATGGGCAACACCGAGGGGATGGGCATTTGTCATAGCTACACGCCCGACGGTCGCTGCGTTTCGCTCCTGAAAATCCTCTTCACCAACTACTGCGTTTACGACTGTCGCTACTGCGTGAATCGCATTTCCAGTGACGTCGAGCGCGCGCAGTTTTCGGTACGCGAAGTCGTCGACCTCACGATCGAGTTCTATCGCCGCAACTACATCGAGGGCCTGTTTTTGAGCTCCGGAATCGTCAAAAGCCCGGACGCGACGATGGCCGAGCTCGTCGAAGTGGCGCGATCGTTGCGAATCGATCACGGCTTCGGCGGATACATTCACTTGAAAGTCCCGCCGGGCGTTTCGCGTGAGCTCATTGCGCGGGCGGGCCCGCTCGTCGATCGCTTGAGCGTCAATGTCGAGCTTCCGACGACCGCTGACCTCTCTTCCCTCGCGCCCGAAAAAACGCTCGGGGCGATCGAGTCTTCGATGGCGATCATGAAGGAGCAGATCGACGAATCGAAAGAGCGCACGAAGGGCATGCGCGATCGCAAAGAGACGTTCATCCCCGCCGGGCAGAGCACACAGATGATCGTCGGAGCGACCCCGGCGACCGACTCACAAATTTTAGCGACTGCGACACGCCTCTATACAGGCCACGGGTTGCGACGCGTCTACTACTCTGCGTTCAGCCCGATTCCGCACGCCGACGCGCGCCTCCCCGGCAAGTCTCCACCGCTCGTCCGCGAACATCGCCTTTACGAAGCCGACTGGCTCGTGCGCTTCTACGGCTTCCAGGCAAGCGAGCTGGTCGATGGCACGCATCCGAACCTCGACCTCGACATCGATCCCAAGCTCGCGTGGGCTCTCGCACATCGAGAGTTCTTCCCCATCGATGTCAACTTGGCCGACCGAGAAGCGCTGCTTCGCGTTCCTGGTCTCGGCGTCCGCAATGTCGATCGCATCCTTGCGATGCGCCGTCACCGCACACTCGCCCTCGAAGACTTGCGGAAGCTTCGCGTCGCCGTAAGAAGATCCCTCCCCTTTCTCGCATTTGCGGGTGGAAGCGAAGGGGCACGTGTTCGCACGCTCGACTCCATGGAATTACGCCGACGCGTCGAGCCGGCGAAGCAACTGGCGCTCTTCGAAAGTCAGGTGGCGGCCGTGGGCGGGCAGCTGTGAGCCAAGGAATGATTCACGCGGCGATCGAGCCCACTTTCGAGGCGTTTCGGGAAGCGGCTCGTCCCCTCCTCGCGTCTTCGACGCCGCCGGCCAACGTGTTTTTCGAGGACCGTCGACGGGGACAAGTGACTCTGTCATTCGGCGATACGCCGGCATCGCGGTCATTTGGCGACACGCCGGAATTGCGTTCGCAGGCGGAGCGCACGCGCATCAAGCCAAAGAAGGTCAACGTGCCGGCGCGCGCCGTCGAGCTCGCGAAGTTGGCGTCGTTTCATCGCGATGGCGACAGGTTCGAGCTCCTCTATCGCGTTTTCTATCGCCTCACGCATGGTGAGCCTTATCTGCTCGATGTCGCGAGCGACGCCGACACGTTGCGACTTCGACGCATGGTGCAGTCGGTCAAACACGACGAGCACAAGATGCATGCGTTCGTGCGGTTTCGAAAAGTAGACGTCGTCGGCGAAGCGGAGCCGTGGTTCGTCGCGTGGCACCGCCCGGAGCATCCGTTGCTGCGATTGACCGCTCCCTTCTTCCAGCGGCGCTTTCCTTCGATGCGTTGGTCGCTCCTCACGCCGCAAGAATCGGTGCACTGGGACATGAGCGAGCTGCACTATGGCCCGGGCGTTCCTCGAGAAGACGCGCCGCCGCCCGACGCGTTCGAAGAGATGTTTCTCACCTACTACAAGGCCATCTTCAATCCCGCGCGCGTGAATCTCGACGTGATGCAAGCGATGATGCCCAAGCGTTTCTGGAGCACGATGCCCGAGACGGCCGTCATCGGCGACCTCGCACGAAGCGCCGACACGCGCGTGCAGGTGATGAAGGACGGCGGAGAGAGCGCCTCTAGCGCGTTCATTCCCAAGACTTCGTCCCTCGCGGTCCTCAAAGACGCGATCCCCGCGTGCCGCGCGTGCGACCTCTGTCTTCATGCAACGCAACCCGTCTTCGGCGAGCTCGGCACCGCTCAGAAGCCCGTCGGCACGCTCCTCGAGAGCGGACTCTTCCTCGTCGGTGAGCAACCGGGAGACGAAGAAGACAAAGCCGGTCGTCCGTTCATTGGGCCCGCGGGCAAAGTATTGGACCGAGCGCTCGAGGAGGCCGGGATCGATCGGTCGACGACCTATCTCACCAATGCCGTAAAGCACTTCAAATTCGAGCCGCGCGGCAAGAGGCGCATTCACCAACGACCCGCCTATGGAGAAGTTCGGGCGTGTCGTGGTTGGCTCGATGCCGAGCTCGAAATCGTCAAGCCGAAGGTGATCGTCGCGCTCGGTTCGACGGCGGCGCAGTCGTTCCTTGGAAAGCGGTTTCAGGTGAGCAAGCGCCGTGGTCAGATCGAGAAGACGCGCTTTTGCGACGCCTGGGTTGCGACCTGGCACCCTTCGGCGATTTTGCGAGCGCCCGACGAGTCATCGAAAGAGCGGATGTTCGAAGAGCTGGTCGCCGACCTCGCACTCGCGAAGTCTTCGCTCGAACGAGCCGCTTAGGAGTCGTCGCGCTACTACTTCGTTGGCGCGGCGACGGCGGGGGTCGGCGACGTAGGCACAGCCGCCGCTCGGGCGCGCAGCGCAGCCTCGACACGCGTGGTGACGGTCTCGCTCATCGCGTCGAGCGCGTCGCTCATTCCGGCGACGAAGTCTTCCATTTTCTCTTTCGAAGCGACCTTTTTTTCGGTCACGATCGTGTCTTCGAAGAGAACGGACGTTTCGTCCGATAGTACGACTTTGAGCTCGATGCGCGCAGTGCGCCCCGATTCTTCTTTGCGCTCCTCGAAGCTCACCACTTCCGCTTCGAGCGTCGGCGCAAATCCCGTGAGCACGCGTTGAAAGCCGTGCTCTTCGAAGAGCGTTTGCGAGAGCTTTCGGCGCACGAATACCTCGGGGCGCTCGATCCAACGATTGTCTTCGTAGTAGCCGACCTCGAACGAAGTGTCGCGATGGGCGATCCGCTCTCGAAGGTTCGTGCCCGACGAAATTCGCCCGAGACGAAGGGGCGCGCCTTTGCTCGCGCTGTCCCCCGATGTCGTGTGCGCAGCGGGGCGCTCAGGGCTGTAGTAGCGAATGGTGACGAGGTCGGCCTTCGTAAAGAGAGCGCATCCGCTGGTCGAAAGCGCGAGCAACGAGATTGCGGCGAGCCGACGGCTCCCCATCGCGGCGAACGTGGGCAATGAGAATCTCATGGAGCTGGCTTACCTTTCGT
>JAHFDV010000686.1 GCA_023248815.1 Myxococcales bacterium | reverse complement strand
TTTTTTTCGATCTCCTCGGCATTCGAGAGGCGGAGCGCTTCTTCGACGCTGCCGCGCGCGAATCGAGCGGCCTCTTCCTCCGTGCCTTGGGGGACGCGACCCGTGACGAGCTCCTTCACCGTTTTTTGTGGAAGGGGTCCGAATCGAATGCGAAGCGTGCGCGAACGGATCGTCGGCAAGAGCGCATCAGGTGTCGACGACAAAAGGATGAAGTAGGTGTTGCTTCCAGGCTCTTCGAGGACCTTGAGAAGCGCGTTTGCGGCAGAGGTGCTCATCTCTTCGGCCGCGCGAACGATGAAGACTCGCGCGCGCCCTTCGTGCGGGGGAAAGGCGAAGCGCGCGAGCACGAGCGTGCGGATCTGATCGATGGACAGCTCTTGGGTTTCGGGAGTGCGCCGGCCGATTTGCTCCGGCGCATAGATCGCGCGACCGAGAACGACGATGTCTGGATGCTTCGCGAGCTTTCTCTCTCCGAACGGCATCGCACGGAGGCATGCCGAGCACACCCCGCAGGCAGCCGCACCCTTCAGCTCGCTGCAGACGAGCGCTTGGGCGAGGCCGAACGCTGCGAGCTCTTTCCCCACGCCACTAGGCCCGTCGAAGAGATAGGCGCTGGCCACGCGATCGTTGGCGAGCGCGCGCTCGAGCGTTGCGACAGCCGTCGATTGATCGCGAACGGTTGCGAGTAGAGCCGTCAAAGCGACAGAAGCATACATCGCCGCAGGATCGAGGGCGACCCGTCTTCGCAAATCCATGCTGTGCGTCGGCGTGCCGAGTGAGCCCACGATCTCCGCGCAGATTCGACGAATCGCTTGCCTCGGGTCAGGGAACGGCCTTTGCAATTCGTAATCTTCAATATGCAGGCTGGAAGAAAAGGTCCGCCACGTCCTGACTCTCCGCGTCCGTCGCGTCCGCCGCCGACGCCGAGGATCTCCGGAGAGCTGCCGAAGGTCTCTCGCCAAGCCGGCGAGGGGAACAAGGTGCCGCGCGCATCCGGCGAAGTTCTCATCGGTGCGCGAAGAGACGATGCTCCGCGCGTCTCGGGCTTCGTTCCGCGCCCGGCGCCTTCGAGCGTTCCACCTCCCGCCGTGAGCGCGCCTGCCACTCCAACGGTGGTGCCACCCTCCAGCCCATCGCAGCGTCCGCTTCCGAGCACGATGCCCCCGGGGCCCGCTGCAAAAAAACCATCACCGCAGCGCCCCTCGAGAGTCCCCACGAGTCGCCCGCCTTCCCGAGCGCCTCTCGCGCTGCGCGTTCCGAAAGCGCCTCAAGTTCCCACGATCGAAGCGGTGGAGCTCGACGATGGCGAGATCGAGATGATGCCGCCGCGCTCGCTTCCGCCGACATTGCGCAAAGATCGGCCGCTCGCTGGAAGCGTGCGATCTACACTCATTTCGCCCGATGAGGTCGTCGCATACGTTCGTGAGAGTGCACCGCCGTCGAGTCTTCCGCCACCTGCTCTGGCGGCGCCGAGCTCTGAGCCTCCGAGCGCTGGCGCTCGCGAGCGAAAGATCACGATTTCGGATCCGCTCGACATCGTCTTCGGCATGACTCACGAGCTCGCGTTTCAAGAGGACTCCCTCGAAGGCGCGGCCTTTGCCGTGCGCGCCCTTCGCGCGTTCGTCCCTTCGCGCGCGATTCTTTTTCATCTCTATGATGCCGAGAGAAATGCCTTCGTGATTGCGACACTCGACGGAGCCTTCGACCCGAGCGCGCTCATTGCGCACCGGACGCCTCTAACGGACCCGCTCGTGCAAGCAACCCTCGATGATCGAACGACCAAGGTTTTCCTCAGAGACGCGCAAAGCGGTTGGGTGCGCGAGCGACACGAAACGTGTGGCGCAAAGGAGAGCGTGCTCGCTCAACCGGTCCGCCGTGGCGCGCGACAATTCGGGCTGATCGAGGTCGTGGATCCCGCGCTCGAGGTCGACGAGCGCATCACGGATGCACTCTCCTATCTTGCAGAGCGCCTCGCAGAGTTTTTTGCCGAGCACCCTGTCGTGATGCCCGTCGCGATTCCTCTCGAATCCGGACTCTTGGACCGCACTCCCTGACGCCACCGCAATCTGCGAAGGCGCAATCTTCGAAGAACGGCGTTCCCTCGCAGCTCGATCGCGGCGAAGCTTCCTCTCCGCGATGGTCTTCGTGAACTGGGTCAGTGTCCTCGAGCACGTGCACGGGCACGTCGGATGTTTGGCAGCTGCGGCCGTCACGCATCCTGCGCTCGTTCTGCGAAAAAAGGACCGTGCCGATTGGGCAGTGGCGAGCGCGGTTTTCTTCGTGCTCTCGGCGGTCGCGATGGGCACGTATCTCTACCCAATTTATCGCTCGCGAATCAAACAGCGCATCTTCATCGAGACGCCCGCGATTGGTTATCTCTTCGAACGAAAAGAGCACCTCGCCTACGTGGCGACGGTGCTCACGATTGCCGGGGGCGTTTTCTATCTTCTCGGGCGTCGCGGAGACGCGAGGCTTCGCATGCTTGCGCAGCGTTCCTTCGCCATCTCCGCTCTCGCCGCGTGGCTCACGTTCCTATTCGGAATCGTGGTCGCCGCGACGAGAAGTATCTGACGCGCAGACCGCGATCAACGACCTTTGAAGGCGGCAGGGCGCTTCT
>JAHFDV010000265.1 GCA_023248815.1 Myxococcales bacterium | reverse complement strand
GGAAGAGATCGTTCGGCCGAGGCTCGAAGGATGACGCATCGCGCGCTGCGCGTGGCGATTGTCGGTGCAGGCATCAGCGGACTCGCGCTGGCCTACCGACTGAAGAAGCTCGGGGAAGAGCACTCGATCGATCTGACCACGCGCATCTTCGATGCTGGGAGTGGACCCGGCGGCATCTTGCGTACCGAAAACGTCGAGGTCTCGGGTCAGCGCTTCGTGCTCGAGCATGGGCCCGATTCATGGGTCGCGACGAAGCCCGAGACGCGGGCGCTCGTCGAAGAGCTCGGGATGAAGGATGACGTCATCGAGACGCTACCGGCGAACCGCCGCGTACTTCTCGCGCTCTCGGGAAAGCTGCATCGACTCCCCGACGGGCTCATGCTGGGGATTCCGACGAATCTCGCGGCGTATCTGCAGACGCCCCTCTTGCGAAAACGCGCACGTCTTCGCGCGCTTCTGGATCTCGCACTGCCCGCCAAGCCCCTCGGCGACGACGAAGATGAAACGATCGGCGCGTTTCTGACGCGACGCCTCGGGAGCGAGCACACGAACCTTCTCGCGGCTCCCCTTCTCGGTGGCGTCTACGCGGGTGATGCCTATTCGCTCTCCGTGCAGGCGACGT
The DNA here is from genome assembly GCA_023248815.1 of Myxococcales bacterium. GTDB lineage: Bacteria > Myxococcota_A > Polyangia > Polyangiales > Polyangiaceae > JAHFDV01. The sequence goes on along the minus strand of JAHFDV010000265.1, from coordinate 7,302 downwards.
TCCCGCAGCTGCCACAAGCCGAGCGAGAAGCGGGCTCGCTCATTCGAGCAATGCAGGCTCTCGTCGAGCGACGAAAACAGAAGACCGGCTCGGGTTCGATGTTCGCCTCGTTGAAAGGCGGTCTCGGTGCTCTTCCCAAGAAGCTCGAAGAGCAAATTGGCCGCGCGGCATTCCAATACGGGTCCAACGTGAGCAACATCGGGCGCCTCGAAGGTCCGGGGTTTCGACTAGCGATCGACACGGATCGCGGACCATTTCATGCCGATCACGTGGTCGTCACGGGGGCACCCTCCGCTTCGGCGCCACTCCTCGAGAAGGTTTCGCCGGACCTCGGCAGAAAAACGCGCGAGCTCGTAGACGCCGCATCGACCGTCATCGTGCTCTTTGGACTCCTTTCGGAGCAAGTCCACTCGCCGCTCGATGCGAGTGGCTTCCTCGATCCGAGCGAAGAAGCGGGAGACGTCGTCGCAGGCACCTTTCTCTCGAGCAAGTGGGAAGGTCGCGCACCCGCCGGTCACGTGCTTCTCCGCGTATTTTTACGCTCCAAAGAGGGTCGGGATTTGCGCGAGCGCGAAGATTCGACGCTCTCGAAGATGGCGTTCGCACGTTTGCAAGCGCTCGTCGGCATTTCGGGAGAGCCGCTTTTTACGCGCGTGATTCGTCATGGGCATCGCCCCCAACCACGGCCCGGGCACATCCAACGAGCGAGAGCGCTTCTCGCGGATGTCGCGAAGGTGCCAGGCCTCCACATCGTCGGCAGCGGCTACGAAGGGATCGGTATCTCGGACTGCGTGCGCGCCGCGGATGCCGTTGCCCATGCGATCGTTCGCGCAAAGGATTGAAGCAAGGTCTCAGGGAGACTCTGGAAACGCTGCCGGCTTCTCCAAGTGCATCGTTGCCGGCGCGAGACCCGCACCGATCGTCGGGAAAGTGTTTCGACTCCCCTTCTTGTCGAGCGAGACGTAGAGGAAGAGCAAGTCGCCGCGTTCGTAAGTCGTCGGCCCTCTTTCGTGGAGGCCCGCCGAGAACGCAGGAAGATCGTTGCGTACGAGCGCTCCACTGAGCCCGTAACGCGCTGCGAATCCAATCGTCGTTTGGTCACTGGCAAATCCCGTGTAGAGCACACGAAACTGGAGTCGGCCGGCGGGCGTGATGCGCGTCGTGACGTGAGGGTCGGAGAGGCAGTCGGTATCGAATGGCGGCTTCTCGCCCGGCAGCAGGTTGGTCTTCGGCGCGGACACGCGGAGCAGAGCGTCGAGACTCGGGGTCGTCAGGTCAGGGTCGAGACGGACGAAGTGCACGCCATCGGTGCTCGTGGCCTCGTAGAGAGCGCAACCCGCCGCGTAGAGGAGGTCGAACGTGCCGTCTTCGCGAAGGAGCACGCTCGGCGCAGAAGGAATGCCCTCATCACCGGCGACGAGAATGGGCGCCGCCTCCTTCGTGAAGGTGAGCCCATCCTTGGAGCGAGCGAGACCGACGCCGTCTCTCCCTGCGTAATACAGCCAGATCTCGTTTCCGACGCGAAGCGGTGCCGGGCCGGAAAGGTTCTCTCCTTCCCATGCTTGATCGGCTCGGAGAATGGTCGGCGCCGTGTGGCCCGAGTCGACGTTCGCGCCGTAAAAAGCACGCCCATCGTTTGCGCGCGTTCTCACGATGACGTCGCGTTCGACCTCGCGGTCGAGAGCGACGGCGTACAGGAGGACGCCATCCCCTTCGGGCAAGGCTGCGGGGTCGCGATAGCGTGCGGGCTCCGAGTCGAACACGAATGGAGCAACGCCAGCCGTCTCCATCCCTTCGAGACGACGGAAGGGTCCGATGCCCGACGTGGGGAGACCTTCGACGGGTTCGCTTTCTGTCCCGAGTGTGGAACAAGCGGCGAGCAAGAGTGCCAATGACACTGCCGAAAAAGACGACTGAATGCGCGCGATGGGTTTCATTCGAAGCCTGCTCCGAGGATGACGCCAAAGTGATAGAGGTGGCCGCGCGCGGTGTAGTCGCCGACGTAATCCGAAGGGTCCGCTTTCTCGACCGTGCCTTCGGGCAGCCAACTGAACCCGAAGTTCGCGTCGAACCGGAGCTCTTTCGGAAGCACGCGACTCCGAGGGCGAACGCGAAGGCCCGCGCCCGCCGTGAACGTGTGGCGATCACGATCGATGAAGTTCGTCGAACCGGATTGTTTGGGAATGGGCGAGCCCGCGTATTCGTATCCGCCGCGCAAAAGCACGTCGTAGCGCACGGCTTCTCTCGCGATCCACTCGGCACCGAGATGTGGCACGAGCCGATCGCGGAGGCGCAAGGGGACGATCTTCAGCGGAGCAGGTAGCGCAGGTGGGGTGATGCCTCCCGGCCAACCGCCCTGCGGCGTGGGAATGTCGAGCGCGACGTCGAGCTTGGCAACCGGAGAGACGTACGAGCTCCAGTCAATCCATGTGAGGTCGTAGTTCACCTTCAATCGCCGCGATACTTCCCAGCTCGCTCCCAGCACGATCTGGCGCGGCAAGAACGCGTTCACGCTCGTGGCTTCGAGCGCGTAATAGGCGGTGGTGAGGCCCATGATGTCGCCGTAGAGGCGCGCTTTCAGCGCAAGATCGAGCTGGAATTGGCCGCGATACACGGCGGCGAGGTGGACGCCTTTTGCGAGCCGAACGCGTGCGCCGATCTGCGGGTAGCGAACCGCAGTGAGCGAAGCGTCGACCTCGTGGCGCAGCTGCGAAGAAGTGACGTCGAGAATGTTGGCGTATCCAGTGATGTCGAGTCGACCCTCCGTCGACGACATGAACGTGAAGCCGCCGCCGATCTCGAGCCAGTCCGTCGGTGCGATCGCAAGATTGGCGGCGAGGTAGATGCGCTGGTTGCGGTTGTCGTACATTTCCCAGCGCGGCTCTTCTTGGCGGAGCGCGCGAACCCGAGAAAGGCGCGCGTCCGGAAGGTGGACGCCGAGGCCGAATCCGAACGGGATCTTCAGGACCTTCCCGCCGGTGCCGAGACCGATCACCATGCCGCCCACGTCGTCGACCTTGGAGCGCTTCCCGTTCAGCTCGAGCGCATGGAACGCGTGCAGGTAACCCACCTCGAGATCGAGCGGCTTCGAGCGGGCGAGCCCTGCGGGATTGTAATAGTTCGCGGAAGGATCCGTCACATCGGCACTGACGGCATTGCCCATCGCCGCGCCTCGCGATCCGAAGCCGAAGGCGTCCATTGGATTTGCGAGCGCAGACCGCGCTGAGAGCGTGCAGGCTGCAATCAAAGACGCGCGCGCCGATACGCTCGAAAAGAAACTCAGCGCGCGCATCAGAAGCTCACCCCTGCGAAGAAGCCGCTCACGAGGAACGTGCCGCCAACGGCTGTCTTTTCGCCGGTCGGTGCGAGCGTCACGTCGCGCCCTTGGAGCACGTGGAGCTGCGCGAACCAATCGAGACGCACGACGTTCTTCGCGAAAGAGACGCCGGCGCCGAGCGCGATCACGTGGCGCGACGCATCGAAGAAGCGCGTGGGCACATCTACCGTGTTGCCGTTTTGCGAGGCTTGCTTTGAGGCGGGCATCGAGGACGGCGCTGGAGTCGGCTCGAATGCGTATCCCGCACGAAGCTTGAGCTCGGTCGCTCGCGACAGCGAAGCTCGCCACTCACCGCCGACGCGCGGCACGATCGTATTCGAAAAGTCGATTTTCGCGGGCCGCAGCGCGCTGCAATTCGGTTCGTCGGATTTGCAGCGAATCGTCGGTTCGAGCACGCCAGGATACTTCGACCAACCTTTGTAAGTGACTCCCGCGGCGATGAACCCGTGCTTCGTTTCGTATGCGCCTTCGAGGACGGCTTGCCACGGATCGTATTGCGCGACGCCGCCGATGTTGAAGACGGGCAGATTGAGCGTGCTCAGCTTTTGCGCGTCGATGTCGACCGCGAAGCGCGCATCGAGAGTGCCGCGCGCAGTGAAGCCAATGCGAATCGTGCCGTCTTCTGGACGACCGTTTTTCAACGCGTGCTCGTAAGACACACCCGCGGTGGGCGCATAGACGGCGACGAGCTGATCTTCGATTTGCGATCCCACCCGTCCCGTGGCGTCGGTCGCGATCTTCGCGGAGCCGAGGAGATCTGCGAGAACCGCGACGCCGCCGCCGAGACGAATCCCGTAGCCGATGTCTGCGCCGGCACCGATACGCACCGCCAGCGATTGCACGCGATCGGCTAGGAGCGGGTAGCTCGCTTTTTCAGGATAAAGAATGCGCGCGCGCGCGATCGTGTCGGTCGGCGTGTAGAACGCGAAACCCAACGCAAGACGATCTTTGAGAACGCCGCCGAACGGAATGGGAAGCCCCGCCCCGATCGAAAAGCCCCGCATCGCGAGCGATCCGGTGGGGCCATCCGACTTCAGCCGGAAGGAGCCGCCCGTGAAGCCGAGCGAGAGTTCTCGCGTTCGCATGCGCGAAAGCAACGCCGGATTCGTGTAAGCTGCATCGAACCGTTTCGCAGTCGCCGCGCCGAGCCCTGCAAGCGAAGGAGACTCGGGACCGTAGCCTGCAATGTCTTCGGCAGAAGCATGCGCCGTCCCGGTCGCCGCGAGGACCCCGAACGCCATGCCTACGAGAGGAGCGAATGCGAGCCGCTGCGCGGTCTTTCTTGGATGGATTCCCCGGACGAACACCGCCGCGGACCATACCGGAGGGCGCTCCACGCTCAAGCGCTTTCGCCGTCTCCCTCACGAGCGTCGGTTCGCACGCCAAGGCGGACGCCACGACGCTCGAAGCTCAGTCTCCGTGAACGCTCAGAGCAGGTTTGCGAGCTTCTCGTAGCGTTGAGGCACTTCAGCCTTCGGCGGACGATTCGAATCGGGCCGGTAAGGAGCGGCGAGGCGGAGACGAACCTGGCTCGGCATCTTCGTTTCCTCTTGGACGCGGACGAGATAGGAGCTCATCCAATCGCTGGGAAGAGCCTTGAGGGAGACGCCTTCATACGAATGTGCACGTGCCATGAAGGCACATAGAGCAAGGCCGGGGCCAATGTACGTGCACTCCCCATGTGTTCGAAACCATGAGAAAGGCGCGCGGAGGGCCGGCAAAATGAGAGACACGCGCGGCCCTGGCTCTGAAACCGTAGGGACGTGCGTGTCCCAGACCTTCGCGAGGCGTTGGTAGACCGGCGAGGGCCGCCTCAGTTGAAGCGCACGGAGCTCGGGCGGTCGCCGAGCAGCGTCACTTTGAACTTCGTTGCCGTGCGTGAGGCAAAGGTCGCGAAGCCCCTTTCGACGGCGTCTTCGATGTCACGATCGGTCGCGCCGTCGAGCTTGGCCTGACGGAGCACGCGAAGTGCGTCGTCCGTCTTTCCGTCTTCGATGAAGCCTCTCGCGAGATCGACGAGATAGCTTCCTTGCTTGGCGTCCTTCTTGCCGTTCCATCCTTGAAAATCGGGATTCGAGCCGCGCGATCCCGCGATCGTGAGGGCCTGTTGAATCGCTCGTTCGGCGATCTGGACGGGATCGATTGACCCAAAGGCACGAGCGAGGAATCCACGTTGTGATTCGTCGAGCTGATCGAGCGCTCCTTCCTCACGAACACCACGCGAAATCGCCCGAAAGAACTCTGCGAAGTAGGGCGGCATCGTGTTCGGAGCGACGACGCCGAGGCCGAGGATCCCGAGCGCGAGCAGCGAGGCGCCGTCCCCTTTCGACTCGCCGGCCAACGCCGCATGGCAGCGGTGAGCGGTGAAAAAGTACGAACCACGAATCGCCCTGACACGCGTCACGACGTGGTCCGCGGCGCCGTCGCAACCGAGTTCTCGGAGGTCTTCGACGAGCTCGTCGATCTTGACCATGTAGCGATCGAGAACGGCACCGGCAATCTGTGGCGCTGCGATGAGCCGCGATTCTGCGAGCTTTGGAAGCAGCATCGGCGCGAGCACCTGCCACTCCTCATCGAACTCGTACGCCTCTTTGAGAGAGGTATACGCGCGACACGGATCCGTCGGATCCTTGCGGGCCTCGCTGTCGGCGGTGAGAACGAGCTCGATCGCGCCCTCGCGATTGCCTTCTTCGATTTCGACCTGAGCGAGAAGCAGCCAGTTCTTCGTGCGGTCCACGCTGAATTTGCGAATGACGCGGGGCGCGCTCGTACGGGGCGGCGCAACGAGATGCGTCGATAGGTCGAGAGCGCGTTTGGCGGCGACCTTCAGCAACGTGACGGCATCGCGTGAACCGAAGTGGCGATCGAGCAGCGGCTGATACGCCGGGTCCATGTCGGCGATGCACGTGGGATTCGCGAGGAGGCACTCTGCGATGAGCTCGTAGAGGTAACCGAGGTGCGGCGCTTCGCTCTCGAGGTTGAAGGCCGTGGGCTCTTCGAATCCCGCGTATCTCGTCTCGCCGAGAAACTTGGAGAACGAGAAACCCTTGGGGACGTTGTGTGCCGTCTGCAGACCACGCAATGCGAGAGGTAGGAGGAAAACGAGCTTCTTCTTGGACTTTGCCATCCAATGACAAGCTTGGACCGTGAACACGTAGTCGACCTCGGGAGCGATCTTGTCGCCGTTCTCGACGATTCTTCGCTGCGCATCGATGGCGCGATTGAAGGCAGCTTCGTCGAGGTTCTGCTTCTCGAACGACGCATCGAACGACGAGAGCACGAGGACGTTTCCTACCGCGCGGAGTAGGCGCGGGAGATCGTCGTCCTCGAGGAGGGCTTGCGCTTCGAGGTACGCGTCGAATGCGGTGCTCGCGAATGCGGTCGACTCACGCTTCGCGCAAACATCGGCGTAGAGCTCCCAAAAGATTGCCTTGTGCGCACGCGTCCAGTCGCGTCCCGGTCGAAGGCGCTGCACCATGAAGTCGTTCACGGAGATCTGCTCCGGAGAGATGCCTTCGCGAACCACTGCCGTCGCTTCGCGGGGGACCTCTTCACGCGCGTCGTCTTCGCTGACGATCACGAAAGGCTTCACCGCTTGCCCGCCCCAAATAGAATCGTCGGCTTCGGGAGCCGAGAAGAAGGCCCCGAGATTCAGGAGCGAGAGTAGGGCGTCCTCTTCTGCCCCCTTGGCAATGTGCTGCTTGCTCACGAAAAGCTCGCGACCGAGTGCGCGGTCTCGTTCTTCGGTCGGGATGGTGTGCTCGATCACCTCAAGAGACATGGCAAACCTCGATGCTTCTGCGTTTGAACGTGCCGAATCGGGCGGCAGAATTTCCGAGAGCCACCGCTCGGCGCTCTGCGTCATTCGCGACACCGCACATGTGTCAGATGGAATCGAGCGCGCCAGCGAGCGGCTTCTTAAATATCGCGCGTGGTACGGGGCGTCCTCGCAGTGCCTGATGTTC
>JAHFDV010000685.1 GCA_023248815.1 Myxococcales bacterium | reverse complement strand
TTGCACGTCTCCGTAGCTCGCGTTTCGCCTGCGACCGCTAGGCGTCCCATGAAGTCAGGGTTGTAGGCGGTGCTTGCCGGAAAGGCGCCGATCCCGAGAGCGAACGTGCGGATCGCTGGGCGCCCGGCCGCTGCGGCTGCGGCGTAGGAGATGGCCGTGGCGTAACCAGAGGTCGGCACGCCGTCGGAGATCAACATGACGAAGCGTCTGCCGTCGCCCGGCGTCGGCGCTTCCGGAACGTAGTCGTCCAAAATGTCGTAGGCAGCAGAGAGTGCCTCTCCCGTCGGCGTATTGGCCACGGGCTCCGTGCCGTGGATGCGGCCGCGAAGGCGCGAGTGCTGACGTTCGTCGACGAATGCGGGCGGAACGAATTCGTCTCGCGCACAGGCCTCGTGATGAGCAACACATTTCTGAATCTCGTTCGCGACCTTGTCCGAGAAGACCGAGATACCGAGCGCAAAAAGCGGATCGCCCTCGTCCAGCGCGCGATCGAATACCGTATCGAGCGCGATCACCGCAGCCTCCCACTTGTGATCTTCCTTCATGCTGCCAGAGCCATCGAGGACGATCTCGACATAGGAAGGACGGAGATCCGTCGTCTCGTTCGCGCAGAGAGGTGGCGAGGCATCGCGCGTCGTCGTCGTCTCGTCCGAGAAGAGCTGAGATCGCGCACCACAGGCCGCCACGCCGAACGCGATGAGGACCGTCACAAGCGGCGCGCAAAACCGCGCGCCGGCGAGCTGCGTTTGGAAGGACACGTAGAGTAAATCTCCGCGCCTAGCCAAACCTGCTTCGAAAAGCGCAGTCGCTGTGCCGATTTCTCTATTCGCACTATCCTGCGAGTGCGCGGATCCGGTCGAACACGGTGAGAAAGTCTTTCGTGAGCTGCTCGCGAGTGCCCTTCGGATTCACCTCGAAGTGACACGGTGACGTGCTTTGGTTCGAAGTCTCGCAATCGATGGACGCTCTCGTTCCCCCCGCGATCGCGAGCTCACCCATGAAGTGCGGATCGTAGCCGAGGTCGGCCGGGTAGCTTCCGATGCCCACCGAGAACGTTCGAATGCCGGGCGCATCGCTCGCCTTCGCGCGAGCCACGTCTAAAGCGCGGTTGGAATCGGTCGTGGGAGCGCCGTCCGAGATCAACATCGCGAAGCGTCTTCCACCCGCGGGAACGGGGTAGGGCGGGTCGCGCACCTCGAGCACGCGATAAGAGGCCTCGAGAGCTTCCGCCGTAGGGGTCGATCCAGCGGGATGCGTACCGTGAATGCGATTCACGAGGTCGTCGTAGTGGTTGAGACTGACGAACTCCGGAAACACGTCGTTCGCGCCGGGCAGCGAGCACCCCGCCTGGGTGCACAGCGTCGCTCGCGCGTCTTCGAAGACCAAGAGGCCTACCGCGAGCTGAGGGTCGGCTTCGTTGCGCACGCGCAGGAAGAATTGGTCGAGCGCGTCGACGGCCGCAGACCATTTGTTGTCTGCATTCATGCTATCAGACCCGTCGAGGACGATCTCGAGATAGGCCGTGAGGCGTCCACCATCACGGCGACCGCACGCGGGCTCCGCTTCGAGGCGCACCTCGGGCTCGTCGTCGGCGCGCTCGCCAACGGGCAAACTCGATCGCGCACCGCACGCGAGCGTCCCCAAGACGAGACATCCCGACGCAACCCAACCGCAACTTTTTGCTGCCACCCCCCAGGGTCGTCACACGGCATCGCCGCGGCTCACTTTGCGACGGCGGGCCGCTCGCGCTCGACTTTGGTTTTCACCGCGAGCTTGTTCTGTTGCTCTTGAGACTTCCAGTAGCTCGGATAGCAGGGGCGATCGATGTACTTGCCGGACCCTTGCTCGGTCGTGAGCTGGTCTTTTTCCCAGAGGACGCGGCCGCGGCTCAGCGTCACTGCGGCATTGCCGATCACGGTCATGCCTTCGTAGATGTTGAAGTCGATCTTCTGGTGATGCGTCGACTTCGAGATCGTGCGCGATTTTTCGGGATCCCAAACGACGATGTCGGCATCGGCTCCCGCGATGATCGCGCCCTTTTTTGGGTGGATGTTGAAAATCTTGGCGGCGTTCGTCGAAGTGACGGCGACGAAGTCACTGGGCGTGAGCTTTCCCGTGCGCACGCCGTGGTGCCAGAGAACGCCCATGCGGTCTTCGACACCGTTCGTGCCATTCGGAATCTTGCGGAAGTCGTCGATGCCTGCCTGCTTTTGCGGCGTACAGAAACAACAGTGATCCGTCGCCGTCGTCTGGAGGATCCCCGACTGCAGCGCCTTCCAAAGCGCGGCTTGATGCTCCTTCGAGCGGAAGGGCGGGCTCATCACGTGATGCGCGGCGAAGTTCCAATCGGTGTTTCGGTATACCGAGTCGTCGATGACGAGATGCTGCGAGAGCACTTCGCCGAAAACGCGCTGACCTTCGAGGCGGGCACGAGCAAGTGATTCGAGCGCATCGATGCATGAGGTATGCACGAGATAGAGAGGCACACCGAGCACCTCGGCGATGCGGATGGCGCGATTCGCCGCTTCGCCTTCGACCTCGGGGGGACGCGAAAGGGGATGTGCTTCGGGGCCCGTGATGCCGCGCTCGAAAAGATCTTTCTGGAGCTTTGCGACTAGCTCGCCGTTCTCTGCA
>JAHFDV010000684.1 GCA_023248815.1 Myxococcales bacterium | reverse complement strand
TTCTATTCGGGAAGCGTGAGCTTGGTCGACCTCGATCGTTCGACGCGCGCGAAGGCGGCAGTGTTGCGGTTACCGCGTGAAGCGCTCACCGACGCAGAATTGACGCAATTTCTCGACTCGATGCCCGAGCGTTACCTGCTCGCAAACTCCACCGAGAACATGCTCGCGCAAGCGATCAGCGTGGTGAATCGGAAAGGCCCCGTCGCAGTCGCGCTCTTGCCGGCGCGTCACCGTGAGGCCGCGGAGCTCTCGATCTCTGCGGCGGATCGTCCCGGACTTCTCGCACGCATCGCTGCGGCGCTCACGGGGAGCCGCCTCGAAGTTCTCAGCGCCGATGTCTACTCGCGCGTTGCGCAGGATGGCTCATTCGAAGCGGTCGACGTGTTCCTCGTTCGCGATCGCACGGAAGGCGTCGATGCCGTTCCACGATCGCTGAAGCGCCTCGAACGCGATCTTTTGGAGGTGCTCGACCCGAGCTGCTCACTGCCGGCATTCTTGCAGTCGCGCGTCGGCGGAACCTCCGGTCGCAAGACGCCCAACGTGACGACAGAGATCGTTCTCGACGAACGCGGATCGCGCGAGCACACGATCGTCGAAGTGTTCTCGAAGGATCGCCCCGGCCTCCTCTTTCTTCTCGCATCGAAGCTTTATGAGCTCGGTCTCAGCATCCGGCTTTCGAAGATCAATACGGAAGGGGCGCGCGCCGCGGACGTGTTCTACGTGACCGAGCTCGATGGCAAGAAGGTGTCGACGGACGCTCGGCGCAAAGAGGTCAAAGCGGCACTTTTCGCGGCTGCCTCAGCGGAGATCGTGTAGACCTTTTTTGTGTCGCGCCCCTTCCGAGCTCAAATTTTCGCGTTCGTTGCACTGAACCTCATGCTCGCATGCGGTGGCGATCCGCCGCCGGTGAAGAACCCGGACCCGCCGCTCGACAACCGACCGGCCAAGCCGCCCGTTCGGACGCCGCTCACTTTCAACAGCGCCGTTCAGGCATTCGAAGCGGGCAATCTTCCCGAGGCCAAGAAGGGCTTCCAGGAAGCGATCGCTGAAGTTCCGTTCCATGCCGAATCGCACGCGTATCTCGGCCTCATCGCGGAGAAGGAAGGCGACGCAAAAGGTGCAGAGACGCACTACGTCGAAGCGTTGAAGTTCAAGCACGAGCTCGAATCCGCCGCAGAAAACTTGAGCGCGCTCTACATCGATCAGAGCCGCTTCCAAGAGGCGGTGCGCGTCGCTGACGCGGCGCTGAAGATTCATCCCGAGAATGCCGCGCTTCATCTCAATATGGGAATCGCGCTCGCTTCGACGGGGGATGCTTTCGCGGCAGAGCAGTTCGATCTTGCCCTCAAGGGCGCACCGAAGGATCCGACGGTCTATCTCACGGCGGGTCATTGGCTGGGCGTTCTCAAGAAGACGGACGACGCCAAAGCAAAGCTCAAGAGCGCGAGCGCGCTCGTTCCGCAGAGCCCTGCGGCGGTGCCCGTGCTGGCAGCGATTGGGCATGAATTTCGGCTCATCGGCGCGTTCCCGGAATGCGTCGAGACGCTCGACAAGGCCGTTGTGCAAAAGGACGTCGCGGAGCTCCGCACCGATCGCGCGCTCTGCAAGATGGGGCAGAAGGACGATGAAGGAACGCGTGCCGATCTCGAAGCGGCGATCAAAGCCGATCCGAAGTATGGCCCTGCGCACTTCTATCTCGCGGGACGCCTCGCACAGGGTGGCAAGCTGAAGGAAGCGCAGAAGGAATACGAGGCGTTCATCGCGATCGCACCGAATAGCCCCATGGCCAAGCAGGCGCAGGATCGCATCCAGCTCATCAAAGAGCAGATCAAGAATCCGCCGAAAAACGCGCCAAAAAAGCCCGCGAAGTAGTCGCGGTAGCGCATTTCCGTCGCTGGCGGGCCCATTGGAGATCCTCGTCCTCGTTGCCGTGGCGATTGCGCTCCTCATCGCGTTGCGGACGACGCGGGCGATTGGTTCCAGGAGAGCGTGGTTCGCGAGCGCGGGCATCGTTTGCTTGCCGATCGCTTACGGCGCGTTCGTGAGCGCGCGCATGCAGATGGCCAGTGCGGAGAGAGCGCCGCCGCGGGAAAGGCTCGACGACGTGCCGCGATCGGGAGAATGCAAAGGGTGTCATCCGGGCGAGACGGCGAGCTGGCATGCGAGCTTCCATCGCACGATGACGACGCGACCGAGCACCGAAAGCAAGGAGCGGGTTCGTGCGCAGTTTGGAGAAGCGGTCGCGCGCGATGTCGTCCTGAAGACGGGATCACATCACTACGAAGCGTTCTGGAAAAGAGGCGAAGAGGGGCTCGAGCTCCTGCCGTTCGTTTTTCTCTTGAAAGAGCGCGCCTGGATTCCGCGTACGGAGTCCTTCTTGCAGCCACCGGGAGCCGAGGACCGTCATCCTCGTTGGGAGACGAACTGCATTCAGTGTCATTCCGTGGCCGGCAAGCCTCGTCACGAGGGAAAAGCGGCGGAAGTGGACGAGCTGGGCATCGCGTGCGGCGCGTGTCATGCGGCGACACGCGAGCACGTCGAGTCGATGCGCAATCCGTTGGCGCGCTACGGCGTCATTCAGACCTCGCTTCGTGAAGACGTCGTGCATCCCGCAAAGCTCGACGCGGAGAGATCCT
>JAHFDV010000043.1 GCA_023248815.1 Myxococcales bacterium | reverse complement strand
TCGCACGGCTATTGGCTCGATCGCGAAAAAAGCTGGCGCACGTTTCATGGACATTGGTGCCGCACGGGGGATCTCTTTCGCGTCGACGAAGCGGGATACCTCTACTTTGCAGGGCGCGCCGACGAGCTCTTGAAGGTGAGCGGCCAATGGGTCTCGCCGATCGAAGTCGAAGACTGCCTGCTCGCGCACGAGGGCGTCGCTGCCGCGGCCGTCATCGGTGTGCTCGAAGAGGGCTTGCTGAAGCCAAAGGCGTTCATCGTCCCGCGAACGGGAGTCTCACCCGATGATGCGCTCAAGAAGGCGCTCCAAGACTTCACGAAGTCGCGACTCGCGAAGCACAAGTACCCGCGCGTCATCGACTTCGTGACCGATCTCCCGAAGAACGATCGCGGCAAGATCGATCGCAAGGCGCTTCGTCAGTCCGAAGAAGGCAACGCGGAAGAAACTCGGCGCGGTGCGAGCCCCGGCGAGGAGACGTCCGCCAAATGATGGCCTTTCGTCTGGACGCGCTGACGACGTTCGAGCTTCGCGAAGCATTTGCAAAAGGAGCGTGTATCGCGCTCTTGCCTGTCGGAAGTGTCGAGCCTCATGGGCCGCACCTGCCACTCGCAACCGACAGCGTGATCAGCGAGGAAGCCGCAACGCGCGCCACGGCCATCTTGCGATCTCACGGCCTCTTTACGTTCGTCGCGCCCACGATTCCTTTCGGCGTGACGGACTACGCCGAAGGTTTTGCGGGCGCCGTCACCGTTTCTGCAGAAGCCCTCACCGGGTTCGTCGGCGCCGTCGTCGACGGCCTCTTGGCGACGGGCTTTTCCCACGTGTGCGTCATCAACAATCATCTCGAGCCGGCGCAAGATCGCGCGATTCGCGCCGTGCAAGAAGGGCGCGAACCCAAGCGCGTCTCCGTTGCCTGCCCGCTCACGCGTCGCTGGGGGCGAACCTTGAACGCCGAATTCAAGAGTGGCGCGTGCCACGCCGGCGAGTACGAGACCTCCCTCGTCCTCGCGGCACGCGGCCATGGCGAGCGCGCTACCGTGAAGCCTTACGCGCTCCTGAAGTCACTCGACCTCAGCCTCTCCAAGTCCATTGCCGAAGGAAAAGCCACGTTCGAGGAGATCGGAATGACGGAGGCCTATACGGGCGATCCGGCGAATGCTTCGATTGCCATTGGCGACGACCAGTACGAGAAGCTCGCGCAAATGATCGTCACGGAAGTCGAAGAAGCGATCGCTGCCGCCTCTTAGATCACGTACGGCGACCGCCGCCCCCCTCGAAAATTTGCCCGCCTGCCATGCGAGCGGGGCAATTTGCCGAGTGCAATGAGCAATAGGCGTCGGCCGTGCTCCCCTTCGTTCTTTGGCGAGTCCGGTTTGCGGACCCGCTCTTAGCCGTAGAGACTGCCGAGAGGTGTATATACTCGCCCCATGCCGTCGCGTTCGGCCGCGCTTTTTCAGTTCAACGATCGCCGCCCCTCCATCATTCACGAGGTCGTGGATCGCATCGTGCGCGGCACGTCCGATCCGCTGAGCGTCCTCAACGACGCCGCCTATTGGGAGACGAAGCGTCTCTCGGATCACGAAGGCTCCGAGCTCTCGGAATGGCGCAGTCTCGCGAGCTCTCTCGGTCGTCTATCGCAGACCGAGCTCCGCTCCCGCCTCTATCGCATCGCGCTTCGCTACGCCGAAGACATCGCCGGAAGCTTCGAGCCCAAGGTCTATTCGGCGATCTCGCGAATCGCGGTGCCCGTCATCGGGACGCTACTTCGCCCACGACGCGCGCTCTCGCAGCTGACGCACATCGGAGATCTTTCGGCGCTCGATGATCGCGTGCTCGTACAAGGCCCGACGGCGCACATTCGAAGGCTCGCCGAGCACGGCACGGTCGTCTTCGTCCCGACCCACCTCTCGAACCTCGACTCGGTGGTGTTCGGCTTTGCGCTCGAGCGGTCGGGGCTACCTCCCGCGACCTATGGCGCGGGCAAGAACCTCTTCACGAACCCCGTGCTCTCCTTCTTCATGCAGAACCTCGGCGCCTACAAGGTCGACCGCCGGCTCAAGCATGCACTCTACAAGGATGTGCTCAAGACCTACTCGGCGGTATTAATCGAGCAGGGCTATCACAGCCTATTTTTCCCAGGCGGAACGCGTTCACGCTCGGGGGGCGTCGAGCGCAAGTTGAAGCTCGGTCTCGCTGGTACGGGACTCGAGGCGTTCATCCGCAATCGTGAGCGCAACGTCGATCGAAAGGTCTTCTTCGTCCCGGCGACCATCAACTACCTGCTCACGCTCGAAGCGGAAACGCTCATCGACGACTTCCTCAAAGACGAAGGCAAGGCGCGTTACATCATCGACGACGACGAATCGACGCGCTTCGGTCGCGTCGCGAGCTTCATGCAAAAGCTCGTAGGACTCGATGCGAGCGTCATCATTCGTTTCTCGCGCCCCATCGACTGTTTCGGAAATTTCGTGGACGATCTCGGGCAGAGCTACGACGCGCGCGGTCATCTCGTCGATGCGTACTCGTTCATCTACGACGAAAAAGATCAGCCCATTCATTCTCGCGCGCGCGACGCCGAGTACACGCGTGAGCTCGGGGCGAGCATCTCTGCCGCCTACCTTCGCGACACCGTTCTCATGTCGACGCACTTGGTCGCGGCCGTCGCGTTCCAAAGCTTGGCGGAGACGGTGGGCCAAGCCGACCTCTTCGCGCTTCTTCGTCCACGCGATCACGTGAACATCAACCGCGCGGTGTTTCTCGAACGCCTCGAGACGTTGCTCACGCGCGTTCGCGATGTGGCGCTCCAAGGAGAAGTCGCGATCGCACCAAATCTCGCCGGACGTTCCGCACAAGAGGTGCTCGACGAAGCCGTCCGCGCGTTCTCCGGCTACCACACGCAAGAAGTGCTCGTGCTCCGCGGAGAGGATGTCGTGCTCGTCAATACGAGGCTCGTTTTCTACTATCAAAACCGCCTCGCCGCCCACGGGCTGACGCTAGATTTCATCGCGCCACGTAAATAGCGCCAGGCCTCGGCTCGAGACGAATGGCTCCTGCTCGACGTTACAAGCCGAGCAGCGAGAGGCACGCGGTTTCGGTGACGACGAGGTGATCGATGAGGGGGAGACCGAGGAGCTCTCCCGCGCTCTGCACGGCTTTCGTGAACGCGCAGTCTTCTGCGCTCGGTGAAGTCTCTCCGCTCGGATGGTTGTGGAGAAGGATGAAGGCTTTCGCGCGGAGACGCAGAACCTCTTCGAGACAATCGCGCGGTGCGAGAAGGAGGCGGTTGGTTCCCCCGCGCGCCAAGAGGCGTGCTCCTCGGACGCGCAGGCCAGCGTCGACGGCGATGACCCAAAGCTCCTCTCGTTGAAGCGGACCGAGCGCACGACGCGCCCATTCTTCGACAGCCGTGCGATCGAGGAGGCGTGGTCGCGGCGCGAGGAGGCGCGCTTGCTGCGCGAGAAGTGCCGCGAGCGCACGAAGTCGGCGACGTTCGCGTACCGACAACTCCGGATGCCCGTGCTCCAAGAGCGCCGCAAGGCCGCCAGCTTGCTCGACGAGGGCGCGCCATCTTTCTTGGCGGATCGGCATGTCACCGAGAACCGAAGACAAGAGCTCCACCTCGTCTCGCCGGAGGGTGCTCTGCCTCGAGAGGATCTTCTTCGGTTCGGATTCGTCCACGTGCGCGCTCATCGACACGTCCGATTGCAGGCCGCGCGCCACATCGATCGCCCTCGTTTCGAGCCTTTTTCGCGTCGCGTCTTCGGCCATCGACCGAAGACGCATGGCCTTGGTCACGCGAACGATGCGAGCTCTTTCAGGGCGTCATGGTTTTCTGACACACGCCCGCACCGACCTCTTGGAAGAGCGGCGCCGAGCCTCGGCACTTCTCGCCCTTTCCACATTCGTCATCGGATGTGTCGCAGAGCTTGAGACACGTGCGCGAGCCGAGGGTGCCGAGACAGATCGATCCGTTGACGCAGTTTTCGAGCTCGCACGATTGGCCGGGAAGCCTTGGGCCGATCGACACGCAGCTCGTCGTTCCGTTGTCGTCAACGACGGAACATGTTTCGTTGGCCGAGCATGCTTCCTTCGGCGTGAGCAGCTTGCAGGCGCGCACGGGGACGCAAACGGGCGCACGAGAGGCGTACAGGCTCGACACATCTTCGCTGCCGGCGCGCGACTCGATCGAGCAGAACTCTTTCTCGTCGCATTGACCGGCGCAGCAGTAGCGGCGACACACGCCCGGCTTCCCGATGCACTCGAGCCCCACGTCGCACTCGTCACTCGAGAGACAGAGCTCTCCGTCTTCCTTCGTTCCCGTCGACATGCAGGTCGCTACGTCGACATCGAGGCGGCAGCCGAGCGCGCTTCCTCCGTCGACGCTGCCCGCGTCGAGCGCGCCTGTCGTGCCCTTGGCTCCGCAACTCGTTGCGTCGTCGAGCTCGCAGGCTCCCGGCTTCTGGATGCAAAGCGGGCTCACTGCGCGCCGTGCGGCGTCGGACGTCTGTTCCGCGCCGGCGTCTGCGGCGGCGTCGCTCTTCGGACTGTAGCCCGCATCGGGCGTCTCGTTGTACGCAGGCCTCGACGAATCTTCGGAAGACATGCCGCAGGCAGCGAGAGACGCTACGCCGGAAAAAATCAAAGCACTAAAAACGACTGAGGCACGCAAAGCGAAGCCAACCTTTCGAGAAGAAGAAGTCTACTTAAGCGGAGAGTATGTACACAGTTTGTGCCGAGTTCTGGCGTAAGCCAACTGAACGACGTGCACTTCCCCTTGGATGGTGTGTGCACAGCTCTCACTCGACAAGGCATCTACCGGTATTCGTCGACGATTTCGGCCCGATTGCAGAAGTGCAACGCGGTCTCTATTTCGTCTTGGGCACGCTGCGTACGTCGTTTCGAAACCGCGATTAAGTCGCGTACCCATGGCGTGCATGTCGCGAGTGGCCGAACTAATTTTCGCGTTTTGACACGCGTAATTCCTTTCTCACTCCCTAGCAGGCGGGCAAAATTTCGAGTGGGGTGAGGTTCTCGGACGCTCGCCTACGCAAGTTGCGTCCTTTTTGATGCTCGGGTAAAGCCGTGAACCCATGGGGCGCGAGAGAAAGTGGCGAGTCGTCGGGGGCGTCACCGCGCTCGCAACGGCCCTTTTTCTCGTCGAGACAGAGGCCGAGAGCGCACGCGGTCCGTGCCCTCCCAACATGTCTTTCATCGAGACGGACGCGCGGAGCTTCTGCATCGATCGTTATGAGGGCGCCCTCGTGGAGAGAAGCGCGGATGGCGAATCGCCGTTCTCTCCTTATCTCACCGTGCCGGGGCACAAGGTTCGCGCCGTGTCGCAACCCGGGCTCGTGCCGCAGGCCTACATCTCGATGAACGAAGCGCAGGAGGCGTGTCACGCTTCGAAGAAGCGCCTCTGCACCGAAGACGAATGGGTGACGGCCTGCCAAGGCCCCACGCCGACGAAGTATCCCTACGGGGACGATTACAAAGAGAGCGCGTGCAATGATCACGGCGACGCGCCCCTGCCGAAAGTATTTCCCGACAAGGCGAACGAGGAGCTCTTCGGTCGCTCGTGCATGAACGATCCGCGCCTCAATCAAACGCGCCACACGGTCGCGAAGACGGGCGCCTACTCGAAATGCAAAAACTCGTTCGGCGTGTTCGACATGGTCGGCAACCTTCACGAGTGGGTCGACGACCCGAATGGCACCTTCCGCGGCGGCTACTACCTCGACACGCACATCAACGGTGACGGCTGCGCGTACCGCACGATCGCGCACGACGCGAGCTATCACGATTACTCGACGGGCTTCCGCTGCTGCGCAGACGTCCGCGGGAAGCAGGCGAAACCATGAGCTACGATTATGATCTCATCGTGTTCGGCGCAGGCCCCGCAGGTGAAAAGGCCGCGGTGCAGGCGGCGTACTTCGGCAAGCGCGTTGCGATCATCGAGCGCTTCGACGAGCCCGGAGGCGCGGCGGTGCACACGGGCACGCTTCCTTCGAAGACGCTCCGAGAAACGGCGATCTTTCTCTCGGGCTATCGGCAGAGTGAGCTCTACGGCCTTTCGGTGAGCGTCAATCGCGAGCTCGCCGCCCCGAAGTTGCTCTCGCGCAAGAACGCCATTCGCGAGCTCGAGGTGTCGCGCATTCGTTGGAATCTCGAACGTCATAGCGTCAACTACATGAAGGGCATGGCGCGCTTCGTCGATCCGCACACGATCGAAGTCGTGTCGCTCGGCGCATCCCCGCTCCGCATCACGGCCGCCAACGTCTTCATCGCGACGGGTTCGAAACCGTTTCGCCCCGACGACATTCCTTTCGACGACGACGACATCGATGACTCGGACACGATCCTCATTCTCGATCGGCTTCCGAAGCGGATGGTGGTCGTCGGTGGCGGCGTCATCGGCTCGGAATACGCGTGTATGTTCGCGGCGCTTCATGTCGAAGTGACGTTGATCGAAGGGCGCAATCGCATGCTGCCGTTCATCGACAACGAGATGGGGGAACGCCTACGCGCCTCGATGAACAGTCTCGGCATCGACGTGCGCCTCGGAGCCGTCCTCGAAAAAAATTCCGTGCGACGCGATGGTGACGTGTTGCGAATGAATCTCGCGTCGGGCGAGACGCTCGAAACCGACAAGCTTCTCGTTGCTTCGGGGCGCTCCGGCCGCACGGACGATCTCGGGCTGGAGAACGTCGGGCTCGCTCCCGACAAGCGCGGCTATTTGGCCGTGAACGAGCACTACCAAACGGCGGTTCCGCACATCTACGCCATCGGCGACTGCATCGGCTTTCCCGCGCTCGCTTCGACATCGATGGAGCAAGGCCGCATCGCGTCCTGTCACGCCTTCGAGCTCGCGTACAAAGGGCAACTCTCCGAGCTCATTCCTTTCGGCATCTATACGATTCCAGAACTGAGCTCCGTGGGCCTCTCGGAAGAGACGGCGATCGAAAAAAAGATTCCGTACGTCGTCGGCCGCGCATTCTACCGCGACAACGCGCGCGGCAAGATCGTCGGCGACAAAGACGGCGTCTTGAAACTGCTCTTCCATGCGCAGGAGCGTCGTCTTCTCGGATGCCATTGCATCGGTGACCGCGCTTCAGAGCTCGTGCACGTGGGGCAAGCCGTGCTCACTCTCGGCGGCACCGTCGATACGTTCATCGAGATGGTCTTCAACTACCCGACGCTCGGCGAGATGTTCAAATACGCCGCTTATGATGCGCTCGGGAAGTTCGGCGAACGCGCCTCGGTCATTCCGTGACTCGGAGACTTGCCGCGCTGCGCGCTCTCGTCCTCGGCACACTCGCCACGACTCTCACCGGGTGTCCTGATCCGAATCTCTACGGGGGTCCACGTACGTTGCCGCGCGGAAAGAGCCGCATCGTTGCGAGCGGTCAAGGGCTCGTCGTACGTGAGAACGCGCAAGGGAACGCGGAGTCGGTTTCCGGCGGTGGCGGCGTGGACATTCATCACGGCATCGCCGACCGCCTCGAGATAGGTGCGCGCGTGGCATCGACGGGTCTTCGCGCCGACTTGAAATGGAACTTCATCCGGGGCGATCTCGACCTCGCGATCGATCCAGCGGTGCAGTTCGGTGCGCTGGGTAAAGGGTCCTATGGCTTGTTCGGTCACCTTCCACTCGTTGTTGGTGTCAACCTCGGCGAGGCGTTGACCTTCTATGCAACTCCCGGCGTTGCCTTCTTGACGCGCGGCGGCTCGAACGTGGAGAACGGCGCCGTCACGAAGGGCGGCGTCGCTGCGCGGATCGGCGCAGGCTTCGAATGGCGCCTCACGAAGAGCGTCGCGGTCATTCCCGAAGTGACGGTGATGCGCTTCTTCGATGGGAGCGAAGCCTCGACGCTGAATTTCGGGCTCGGACTCGCCTTCGGCGCGCAGGCCAACTACGGCACTTCCACTGCCTCCGTCGTGCAGTGGGAGGAAGACACCCGTAGCGATCCGCCCCCGCAAGAAGTCGTCCCTGAGGACGAATCATCCCAAAACGGGTTACCCTCCCCGCCGCCATGACCGAGAAACATTCTCCACTCCACGAAGAACACCTCCGCCTCGGCGCTCGCATGGTGCCGTACGCCGGCTGGTCCATGCCTGTACAATACACAGGTCTCGTCGACGAACACGTCGCCGTGCGCACCGCCGCGGGCCTCTTCGACGTCTCGCACATGGGCGAGCTCGAGCTCAGCGGAGAGAACGCCGAGCGCGTCGTCAACTATCTCGTCACGGGCGACATCGAAGCCCTCGCCGTCGGCAAGGCGCTCTACACATGCGCTTGCAACGAGAACGGAACGATCCTCGACGATCTCATCGTCTATCGCGCCGGCACGGACCGCTTCATGGTCGTCTGCAATGCCGCCAACCTCGACAAGATTCGGGGCGTCTTCGCCAAAGCGGCCGAGGGCGCTTGCGCTTTCGAAGACGTGAGCGACCGCACGGCTCTTTTGGCACTTCAAGGTCCAAAGGCGTTCGACATTCTCGACCAACTCGGAAGCGACGCCGCCAAGCTCCGCGAGCTCCCGAGCTTCAGCTTTCGCGACGCGGTCATCGGCAACGTCCGCGCGACCGTCGCACGCACGGGCTACACGGGGGAGGACGGCGTCGAGATCTTCTGCGCAACGAACGACGCACCGCATCTTTTCCGTCACCTCTTCGACGCCGGCGCGGCTCACGGCCTCAAACCCGCTGGACTCGGTGCACGCGACACGCTGCGCCTCGAAGCGCGTCTCTCACTATATGGAAACGAGATCGACGAGACGACGAATCCGCTCGAAGCCGGCCTCGGTTGGATCGTGAAGCTCGGAAAACGCGACTTCGTGGGTAAAAAAGCGCTCGAGACGATCGCCGCACAACCTCTCGTGCGCAAGCTCGTGGGCTTCGAAATGGTCGGGCGTGGCATCGCGCGCCATGGCTACGCTCTCAAGTCGACCGCGGGTCAAACGATCGGCGTTTGCACGAGCGGAAGTCCTGCGGCTACCGTCGGCAAGAGCATCGGCCTCGGGTATCTCCCGCTCGAACACGCCAAAATCGGCGAAAAGTTCCTCGTCGATTGCCGCGGCAAAGACATCGAAGCCGTGGTCGTCAAGACGCCCTTCTACAAGCGCACCAAAAGCTGAAGAGTCGTCCTCTTCAGGACTTCCGATTGAAAATCGAGAGGCGTATCAGTAGCCTCGTCGGCGATGAGCACTTATCCAGCGGACCTCCGCTACACGAAAGATCATGAGTGGGCGAAGGTCGCAGACAATGCGATCACGGTCGGCATCACGGCGTTCGCCGTCGAACAACTCGGCGACATCACGCTCGTCACGATCGACGCCAAGGTCGGCGATGAAGTAACCGAAGGAAAGGCGTTCGGTACCATCGAGAGCGTCAAGACGCTGAGCGATCTCTTCGCGCCCGTTTCGGGAAAGATCACGAAGATCAATACCGACCTCGACTCCAAGCCGGAGCTCATCAACGATGATTGTTATGGCAAAGGCTGGATCATCGAGATTGAAGTGGGCAACACCGGCGCGCTCACGGCACTCCTCGCAGAACCTGCGTACGTCGAGCTCGTCAAAGCTCAGTAAGTGCGTTTCATGAAAGCGAAGCTTCATGAGAGACACGTTGTCCGAGGCTGACGCGTGCCGCGGCACGCGCGCTTCCTAAAGACGCGTCGCATCACGCGCGCGTTTGCGTTTCTTTCTCTCGCGTTTCTCACCGCGCTCGCATGCGGGGTCAAAGCTCCTGCGCGCGCGCCGGTCACTACGCCTCCTGCGAACGATGCCGCTACGGTAGCCGAGCTCGAGGGTGCCGACGTCTACGCGCCCCCCGCGATCGCCGCACCGTTCTGGCCGAACGCGGCGACGAACGCGATCGATGGGCTCGTGAAGACGGCGATCGGCTCCGAGCAAATCCCGGGATGCGTCATTGCGATCGGCACGCGCAAGGAAGTGCTGTTTCTGAAGGCGTACGGCTTTCGGTCGCTCGTTCCCCAACGCACGCCGATGACGATCGACACGATCTTCGACCTCGCGTCCCTCACGAAACCGCTCGCGACGGCCCTCTCGATCGTGTGGCTCTCGGATCACGGCTTGCTCGATCTCGATGCCGCCGTCGACACGATCATTCCCGAGCTCAGGAATGCGAAGACGATGACCGTGCGGTCGCTCTTGCTCCACACATCGGGATTGCAGTCCGATCTCCCGCTCGCCGATTTCACGAAGTCGCGTACCGCGATCGTGAAGCGCGTCACCGAGACGGTCACGAAGCCGCCGAACACGCGTTTTCTCTATTCGGACTCGGGGTATCTGCTTCTCGAAGAAATCGTGCGGCGGACGACGGGATCGACACTCGACGTGTTCACGAACGAGCACATTTTCGAGCCGCTCGGCATGAAAGAGACGCGCTTCTTGCCACTCGCGAGCCTCAAAGCGCGCATCGCTCCAACAGAGCTCCGTGATGGCGCGATCATTCACGGCGACGTGCATGATCCGCGTGCATATCTTCTCGGAGGTGTGGCGGGGCACGCGGGCGTATTTTCGACGGCGCAAGACATGGCGCAGTTCGGTGCGTGGCTTCTCGCGAGCGAGGGAAGCCCGATTATTTCTGCCAATTCGTTTCGTGCGTACACCGCACCCCACGACGTGCCCGATGCCGTGCGCGCTCTCGGTTGGGACGTGCGCAGTCGCTATTCGTCGAATCGTCCGAAGTGGTTTTCCCCGCGGGCGTTCGGTCATGGCGGATACACGGGCACCTCGCTCTGGATCGATCCCGAGCGCGATCTCTATGTCGTCTTCTTGAGTCACCGCGTTCATCCGACTGGCAAAGGCTCGAGCAACGCGCTCGCTTCGGCGGTGGGAGACGTTGCCGTACGTGCGACCGGCCAGGGTGAGGGAGCGATGGCTGCGACCTGGGGCACCGCGATCCCCGTCATGACCTCGAACGGCAGCATGCTGAATACTTCGGTCTCCGGCGAAGCGAGCGACGCGGGCATGCCTGAAAGCGCGGCGGATGCGAGCACTCCGAGGGAGCGAGAGAAAGAAGAGCTTCTTCTCGGAGTCGACGTGCTCGAAAAAAGGCACTTCTCGGATTTGCGGGGTGCGCACGTCGCGCTCATCACGAATCAAACGGGCCGCTCCAAAAGTGGCGCCCGAACGATCGATCTTCTCCGCGCGCAAAAGGATCTGCAGCTTCTCGCGCTCTTTGCGCCAGAGCATGGCCTCGATGGAAAAGTCGACGAACGCATTCGCGACGACATCGACGATGTGACGGGGCTTCCCGTCTACAGCCTCTACGGTGAGCGCTTTTCTCCGAGCAAAGAACAGCTCGCGGGGATCGACACGCTCGTCTTCGACATCCAAGACGCAGGAACACGTTTCTTTACGTATGCGTCGACGATGCGCCGCGCGATGGAGGTCGCGGCTCGCGAGAATCTTCGATTCGTCGTTCTCGACCGCCCCAATCCGCTCGGTGGGGTGCGCGTCGAAGGGCCGATCCTCGACGTGACGCGAACGAACTTCGTGAACTACTTTCCGCTGCCGGTGCGTCACGGCATGACGATGGGCGAGCTCGCGCTGCTCTTCGATGCGGCGGCGCACCTCGGAACGCGACTCAAGGTGATTCCGCTCCAAGGCTGGGATTCCAAAAAGCGTATCGATGAGCTCGGCCTTCCCTATCTCCCTCCTTCCCCCAATTTGCGAACGCCGATCGAGGCACTCCTCTATCCAGGAGTCGGCTTGCTCGAGGCCGCAGACGTGTCGGTGGGGCGTGGAACCGCGACGCCTTTCGAGGTGTTGGGTGCGCCGTGGATCGATCGAGACGCGCTCGTGCGTGCGCTCGACAGCGAGCACCTGGAGGGCGTGAGCTTCGAGGCCATCGAATTCACACCGACGTCTTCGACGCACAAAGGCAAGGCGTGCTCGGGCGTGAAGATCGTCGTGACCGACGCCAATCGTTTTCGTCCCGTGCGGCTCGGTCTCGCGTTCGCGCTTGCGTTGCGGAGACGCCATCCCAATGAGTTCAGTCTCGAGAAGCTCGATCGCCTCCTCGGATCACCTGCGCTTCTCGCGCTCGTCGATCAAGGCCGATCACTGGACGAGATGGAAGCGAGCTATCGCGCGGCGCTCGACGCGTTCGTTCGCCGGCGTTCGAAGTACCTGCTCTATCCGCGCGCCGAATCTCCGTAAATTACGGCGGTTCGTAGCCGTCAGTCGTTTTGGCGAATCGTCGTCGGCACGAGCAAGGCGAGTCGTTCACCGCGAAAGATCGTCAGCGCGAGATAGAGAATGGGCAGCATGGCGAGAAAGAGGCTGCTCGCAAACTGACTCACGCCGAAGGGCGGCATTGCGCCAAAAAGATTGCGCACGTGGCTCCGCGGAAACGCCGCTGCGAAAGATCCGCCGCTCGAACCGACGACGTAGTCCAAGATCCAAAAGATGACGGCGCCACGCATGCCCCACGTGAGCGCAAGGCAGTAACCCGCGGCATACGCGGGAGCCGCGAGGCAGAGAATCCCGAGGGCGAGCGAACTGTCACCGGGGGGAACATCGCGCGTGATCGAGAGCGCAAGGGTTCCAGCCGCAGGAAATACGATGGTTGCGAGAATACTCGCGAGAAGAACCGTCGCGGTGATCGCAGAGGGGCGCGAGAGCCCCGCACGCAGCGCGATCTTGGCGGTGGGGCTCGGGATGCTTCCGCCGGACACGCCGTGCGCGATCGACAACCCGAGAAGCGAGAGCAGCACCGGAAAGGTCGCACGACCGAATACGTCACGAAGCTCTTGCTCGGAGGTCGACGCGCGCTCGATGGTGAGCCCAACGAGAAAGAGCACGGTTCCGCCGAGGATGGGGGCCCATGCCTCGGGACGACGCACGAGACGTCGGCTCTCGAGCTTCAGAAATTCGATCATGGTGCCGCACTCCGCCATTCGGTGGCGCTGAGAGAGAAGTCACCCCGCGCAACGCCCGATTGGACGGCACGCAAGAGGCGCTGGGGTTCGTGGGTCGTGACGATGAGACGCTCGTGGGAAAGGAGCGCGACATTGCTCACGCTCGCGTCGCTCGCCAGAAGTGCGGCCACCTTACGCGCATCGGTACTGGCGATTTCGAGTCGGTAGTCCCCACCAATCGAGAAAAAGCGCGCGTCGTTCGCTTCGACCGCTCTGGCCCCATCTGGGGCAATGATGAAAATGCGATCGGCGAGCCGCGCTTCGCGAAACGATGCGCTCGAGAAAACGATGGTGCGCTTTCCTCCGCGCGCAGATTCGATCTCGGCGCGCACGAAGGCATGCGCGCGCGGATCGAGATCGGCGAAGGGCTCCTCGAGGAGCACGAATTGCGCTTCCAGCGCGGTGACGAGAGCAACGGCCTTTTGCGCGCCGCTCGGGAGAGTCCCGAGATCGAGCGTGAGCGTGTCCGCAAGCCCGGCTTGCGCGAGATTCTTGGCGAGCGTTCCTCGTGCGAGCCCACGCGCCGTTTCGACGAGGGCGAAGAGCTCGTCGACGCGCGTGCCGAGCGGATACGCGGCGGACGCTTGCGCGTAACCGATTTTCGAGAGCGCTTTTTTGGGAGCCTCTCCAGAGAGCTCGACGGTTCCTCCCTTGAGCCATGCCGCGCCGGCCGCTGCGCGCACGAGAAGTGTGCCGCGCGCGTACCCCTCGCCGAGAAACATCGTCACTCCCGCCGGCACCTTCAACGAGAAGGGCGCTTGCGAAAGCGGCGCCTTCACGACGACGTCTTTCCACTCGATCATCGAGCCCTCTGGCGCTCGAAACGTAGGAGCTCGGCGCGAGCAATCGTGAGCGCAACGAACGAAACCATCGCGATGAGAATGAAGGCGCGGAGCCCCTCACCGAAGTCATGACCGGGAAGTACGCCCGTGCGCACCTTGTCGAATGCGATTCGCAGCGAGATGATCTGCCCGAAATCGAGCGGGAGCCACATGCTGAACCAAGGCCCGAGGAGCTCGAGCGCGAGGAAAGTGAGGGCGAAAGCGATGTAGCCCATGCGCTTTCCGCGTGGCGCCAAGGTCGCGAGCGCGACGGATCCGACGAGAAGAGAGAAGCTGACGGCGAACATCAACGCGCCCATCGTCGCAATCGCGGTCTGGCCGAGGAGCTTCGGCGTGCGCGCGAACATCGCGGAGACGACGCCCGAGAGAAGCGTACCGCCGCCCACTACCATGAAGAGCGCGCCGAAGAGGCCGAGCGCGCGCGTTCGAAAATATCCGCGATCGTCGAAGCCACTTTCGCGGAGAAGATTGTGCACCCCTTCCGAGCGATCACGCGAATACGCTTCGAGCGCGCCCGCAAACGCGATCGGGAGACCGCTACCGAAAGCGAGGACCTGCGCCACGAGATGAGGATAGAGGTCGACCGGGGCATGCGCTTCGATGCGCGAGACGACGAAGACGACGCCCATCGCCACGAGAAGCGTGAGGCACGCGACCATGAGCGCGAGTGCCGCCAGCGGGCCCCGCATCGCGAGACGCGTTCCGATGACGAGCTCCTTTTGCAATCGCACGCTTTTTTGTCGCACGAACGCGCCCGCGACGAAAGGGTCCCGTGCGTGGTACGAAAAGCAATCCGAGCAGAGAGAGCTCGCTCCACATGCGTCAAAGGTCCTGGCTTCCGCTCCTTCTCGTCGACGGCGCCCTTCTTCTGGCCTCGCCTGCGCTCGCGACGCCGCGAGGTGCATTTCTAGGTCTGCTTGCTGTCGCGCTCGTATTTGGGCTTCGCGGCATCGTCGTCCTTCAACGCGGTCAGGTCCTCGCCCTGGGTGTGGCCTTCATTACCGCCGGGCTTTTGCTCGATCCCGCTCCTCCCGTCGTGTTCGTGCCGTTCCTCGGCGGTCTTTTGATGCTCTACGACGTGCTCTTCGCGACGTATCGCATGACGGAGGGCAATACGGTCGCATTCGGCTCCGCGGGGCGACCCCACGAACGCATCGCCGTCGCCGGTGCGGGTGCGTTCGGCGTGGCGCTCGTTCTCTTCGACCACGACACGGCGGCGGTCTTGCCTGCGGTTCCCCTCGCTGCGCTGATGGTCGCACTTGCACTAGAACGCGTCCGCCGGCACGCGGTTCTCGGCGTGTTCGAACGCCTCGAGCGATCCCTCCAGCTCGTCGCCGTCGCGATCTTCGGCACATTGCTCGCGGCCATCATCGACCCATCGCTCGCCTGGTACATCTTGATTGCGACGCTGCTGTTCACCCAATTCTTGGTGAAGACGGACAAGCTCGATCGTGTGATGCCAGTCTCGCGAACGGTCGCGCTCGAGTTCATCTATGGCGCGCCGATGGCGGCAATCGCTTGGTACATTTTTTCGTTCCGGAACGCTCTCCTCGGCGGGGTCGCCGTAGGTGTCGTGAGTCTCGTCGCTGCGATCGCCGCAATCCTGCGCGAGCGCACCTTCTTGGACGACGGCGGAAAGTTTCTGACGGCGCTCGAAGACGCACGAAAGGATCTTCATCAGTCCGAGACCGCGAGCGCGCTGACGACCACGTTCGTCGTCTTGAAGCGCGCAGCGCCGCCTGAAGACCGGTCGAGTCCGCGCATTTATTCTTTTTCCGAGCGCGTCTGGCGATCGGTCGACACCGCGGGATATCCCACGCGAACGGAAGAAGACGCGCCCCCCGAGGAGCTCCTTGCGCGCGTGCGCCAAGAGCCTTTTCTCGTTCTGCGGCGTGAGGCACTGTCATCGATGGAAGTGCGGCAGCAAGAGGCCCGCACGCATCTCCAATGGTTCGACTCGCGCAACGTTTGGCTCGCCGCTCTTCTCAAACATGGAGACATCGAAGAGGGGCTCATGCTCGTTCCCGTCTGGAACCGTACGCATCCACTCATCGTCGAAGAGGCCCACGCGCTTCATCGCCTGACGACCGAGCTTGCATGGCTCGAGCACGCGGCAGGTGGAGCGCGTGCGGGACTCGTCCGCGAGCAAAAAAAAGAAGAAGAGAAAGTACGCGTCATGGGCGAGCGCGAAGAAGCAACGTCTCGTCTCGAGCGCGCCAAAGCGCGTGAGGAGCTCGCGCTTTCGCGTATCGGCAGACTCGCAAACTTCGCACAATATTCGCTTGCGATGCGTGACGCGCACACGAATGCCTTGGCGCTCCTCCGCACCCGCCGCTCTTTCTGCATCGTCGCGTCGTCGGGAACACGTGCGGTCGACGCGCTCGCCGCGATGCGGGTCGAGATCGGACAAGGTCATCTTCCCTTCGTCGTCGTCGACACGGCCTACCCCGAGGAGATCGAAGAGCGGCGTTTTCTCGATCCAATTCGCTCCCCGCTCGCGCTCGCCGAGTCAGGGCATCTCGTCGTCTTGGGTCGCGGATCCTTTTCAGCGCGTGTTCGCGAAGTTTTCACGGGCTACTTGAATGCGGCGCGTCTCCCCTTCCCGTCGCCCGATCGGCCGACGATCGTTTTCGTCTCTCCCCACGCGTTCGAGGAAGGCTCGCTCGACCTCGATCTCACCGAACCGCTCGTGTCGGTCGTGTGGCCACGCATCGAAGCGCGCGGCGAAGATCTCCGCACGCTCCTCCTCGACGAGCTCGCGCGCCGCGGTATTCGCGATCGCGGAACCCCCCTCGGTCTCAACGACGACGCGTTCGCAAAAGTTCTCGAAGCAAACTTCGCGGCAGACGAGCTCCATATCGAGACGCTCGCGGTGATTCTCGCGGAGATTACCCAAGGGAACGTCGTGGACCGCAGTGCGATGGAGAGCGCGCTCGCAAAGCTGGATTTGCGAGCGAAGGAGTGATGAGCCTAAAACCGAGCTGTCCGTGACGAGTCCGCTCCTCAAGCGCTATCTCGACGGCGAGCACGAAGCCGTTTGGCTGGAGCTCACACGACTCGCCCGTCCAACCGACGCCCAGCTCGAGGAAGCGCGCACCGTCGCGCTGGCGACGATGGAACGTGTTCGTACGAACGCCCTCGTTTTGGCGGCAGCCTACGAGCAGATAGCGCACCTGAGGTTCGACGTCGGGTTCGTCGAAGGGGAAGATCAAGATCGCGTTCACCAGCGCGTGGGCGATCCCATCGCCGCAACGACTGTCGACGCCCTGCTCGACGTGAGTCAAACGGTCCCCGTGGCCCTTCGCGCGTTTTGGGAGATCGTGGGCCACCTGAATTTCACGGCGCGGCTCAACGAAGAAGCAATTCCGCTTCAAACATTTTCACCCCGCGGCTTGGCCAACGCACTCGCGGCGCGAAGTCACGGCGCGGGATTCTCGGAGGGTCCGACGAACGCGACTTCACTTCTCTCGAGACTCGACGCGCTCCTTCCGGAGCTCGACGAAGAGGAGTTGGAAGGCAACGAGGATCGGTTCGTAAAAGATCCGGACGTGCTTGTCGTGAGCAGCTTCCCCAACGGGGCGCTGATTGTCGGTTCTCGCGGGAGAGTTGCCGATGGCCCTCTCGCGTCGATGGTCGGTGACGGTCCGCTTCGCGGCGAAGACGGCGAGCCACTCACGTTCATCGGTTTTCTGCGCCAAGGATTTCGCTACGCCGGCACGCTCAATCCGCTCGATGATTCTGCCGCTTGGTCGCCCGAGCTCATCGCACTCCTTACGAAGAACCTGATCCCATTTTGAGGCTCGAGCGCAGCAGACGTGCGCCGCCGACGGGGCCAGCGATCGGGTCAAAAGCATCGCTTTTCCCGAAGTCGGTGCGTCTTGTCCCTGTGATTACACGCATCTAAGGTGCTCACGTCATGGGACACGAGGCACGATGAAGCTTCTTCCGGGCACTTCTCATCCTCTCGGCGCGACCTGGGACGGCAATGGCGTGAACTTCGCGCTCTACTCGGAGCACGCGACCTCCGTCGAGCTCTGCCTATTCGACGAGAGCGACCAGGAAACGCGCATCGCGCTCACGAACAAGACCGCCTTCGTCTGGCACGTCTACGTCGAAGGACTTGCCCCTCTCCAACGCTACGGCTTTCGAGTCGACGGCCCTTACGAACCGGAGCGAGGCTTGCGTTTCAACCCGCACGTCGTCTTGCTCGACCCGTATGCACGGGCGCTCGATGGCGTCGAGCGTTGGGAAAAGGGCTGCTTCGCCTATTCGCTCGGAGATGAGCGCGGAGACCTCGCGTTCTCTCATGAAGCAGCTCTCGGTGCGCCACGCGGCGTCGTGATCGATCCGACGTTCGATTGGGACGGAGACGTAGCGCCGCGTACGCCCCTCCATCGCTCGGTCATCTACGAGGCGCACATCCGCGGTCTCACGAAGCGGCATCCCGAAGTTCCCGAGCGCCTACGCGGCACCTATGGTGGCATCGCGCATCCCGCAATCATTCGCCATCTGCAAGAGCTCGGTGTCACGGCGATCGAGCTCATGCCGATTCATGCGTTCGTGGACGACAAGACGCTTCTCGACAAAGGGCTACGCAACTATTGGGGCTACAGCAGCATCGGCTTTTTTGCACCGGACGTGCGCTACCGCGAGCATCAAGAGCTCGGCAGCGAGGTGCGCGAGTTCAAAGAGATGGTGAAAGCGCTTCATCGCGCGGGCATCGAGGTGATTCTCGACGTCGTCTACAACCACACCGCGGAAGGCAATCATCTCGGCCCGACCTTCAGCTTCAAAGGGATCGACAACTCGACCTATTACCGTCTCGTCTCGGGCGACGAGCGTCACTACTTCGACTACACGGGCACCGGGAACACGCTCAACGTTCGGCATCCGCAGGTCCTGGCGCTCATCATGGACTCGCTCCGCTATTGGGCGACAGAGATGCACGTCGACGGCTTTCGCTTCGACCTCGCTTCGGCGCTCGCCCGCGAGCTCCACGCCGTCGATCGCCTCTCGACCTTCTTCACGCTGATTCATCAATCTCCCGAGCTGAGCCGGGCAAAGCTCATCGCCGAGCCTTGGGATGTCGGCGAGGGTGGTTACCAAGTCGGCAACTTTCCCGTGCGTTGGGCGGAGTGGAACGGGCGCTATCGCGACGCGATTCGCGCGCTTTGGAAGGGCGAAGGCGGAAATGCAGGTGAGATTGGCTATCGCCTGACGGGGAGCAGCGATCTCTATCAAGCCAATGGCCGAGCCCCCGGTGCGAGCATCAATCTCATCACCGCCCATGATGGATTCAGTCTGAACGATCTCGTTTCGTACAACGGCAAGCACAACGAGGCCAACGGCGAAGGAAATCGCGACGGCAGCGACAACGAACATTCTTGGAACTGCGGGGCAGAAGGACCGACCGAGGACGAGTCCATTCTCGCGTTGCGAAAACGTCAGCGCAGAAACCTTCTCGCGACCTTGTTGCTCTCGCAGGGCACGCCAATGATCGTTGCGGGCGACGAATTCGGGCGAACGCAAAACGGCAACAACAATGCCTACTGTCAGGACAACGAGGTCAGCTGGGTCGACTGGCAGCTAGATGACGAAGGAAAGACGCTCCTCGATTTTACGCGAAGGCTCGTGCGACTTCGGGCGAACCATGCTGCGCTCCGCCGCGCCAAATTTTTCCAGGGTCGCGCCATCCACGGCACCGACGTGCACGACCTCCTCTGGTACCGACTCGATGGCGTGCCGATGAGCGACGCCGACTGGAACAATCCTTCGACGCAGAGCCTCGCGATGTTTCTCGCCGGCCGTGGAATCGACGATGTCGACGAGCGCGGCAGGCCTCTCGTCGACGACAACTTGTTCATTGCGATCAACGCGAGCCACGTCGATCTCGAGCTCAAGATGCCCGAGATCGGGGACGTGACCGATAGCTGGCAGCTCCTCGTCGATACGAACGACGATCGCGCAGAAGAGCAAATCGCACCTGGGCAGACGACGAAGCTCGTTGGGCGCTCGCTCAAGTTCTTTCGAGCTCCGCCGCGCGTCGTCCGGAAAGGCGGCGCTCATCACGCGCTCGGCGCCACTTACCGTTTGCAGCTTCGACCCGGCTTCGGATTCCGAGAAGCCGCTGCCACACTCGGCTACCTCGCGCAGCTCGGAGTTACGGACATCTACACGTCGCCAATCTTCCGAGCTACCCGCGGGAGCACGCACGGCTATGACGTCGTCGATTGGGAGCTCGTCAGCCCCGAGCTCGGCGGGGAAGAAGCATTCATCGCATTCAGCGATGCCGTCCATGCCCACGGCATGGGGCTGGTCGTTGATTGGGTTCCGAACCACATGGGCATTGCTGGCGGCGAAAATCGTCTTTGGGAAGACGTCCTCCAGAATGGCCCGAGCGCCGTTTCCGCCGAGGTGTTCGATCTCGACTTTCATCCGCTGCGTGCGGACCTCCGGGATCGCGTGCTTCTGCCGATTCTCGGAGACTCCTACGGCCAGGCATTGGAAGCCGGAGAGCTCAGGGTCATCTGCGAGGGAGCGAGCTTCTTCGTCGCATACTTCGGCCGAAAGCTCCCTCTCGGACCGCGCTCTCTCGTTCCTCTCCTAGAACGCGCCGCGGCGCGAAGCGGTCTCGCGGAAGAGGACCCCGCGCAGCGCGAGTTCGAAAGCCTACTGGATTCGCTGCGACACATGCCGGAGCGACGGGAGACATCCGTCGAAGCGCGGCGGGTTCGCGCGCGGGAGGGCGACGTGTTCCGCAGGCGCGTGAGTGCTCTCCTCGCCGCCTCTTCTGAGATCGAAGCCGCGATTGCGACCGCGATCACCGAGGTAAATGGAACTCCGGGCTCTCCGACGAGCTTCGATGCTCTCGACGCTCTCTTGCGGGAACAGAGCTTCCGTTTGGCGAGCTGGCGCGTTGCCGCCGAAGAGATCAACTATCGACGGTTCTTCGACATCAACGACTTGGCTGCGGTCCGGATGGAGCTGCCGAGCGTGTTCGAGCGCGCCCATCGCGCGCTCTTTCGTCTGCTCGACGACAAAAAAATCGACGCGCTTCGGCTCGATCACACGGATGGGCTCTACGATCCAACTGCCTACTTCGAGAGGCTGCAGGCTCCGCGGCGGTTGGAGGTGACGGGACAGATCTCCCCAGACGAC
>JAHFDV010000683.1 GCA_023248815.1 Myxococcales bacterium | reverse complement strand
CGACGCAAGTTCAAAGACGCCCCGATCTCGGAAGCAACGCGGGAGGCCGTGAGGCGCGCCGTGCCCATCGCGACGAAGCTCCCGTCCGAGCTCGAAGATCGACTCGTGCGAATGACGGACATCTTCATCGCGGAGAAGAACTTCGAGGGCGCACGCGAGTTCGAAATCACGGATGAGGTTCGCATCACGATCGCCGCGAGCGCGTGCTTATTGCTCGTCGGAAAATGGAAAGCGCTCGGCGATCCGCTCTTCGAAGAGCTCGCGACGATCATCGTGTATCCGAGCGCTTACGCAGTGCACGGGCAAAAACGTGAAGGCGGAGTGGTTCGCGAAGAAGAGAGCATTCGCCTCGGCGAGTCGTGGGGCGACGGAACGATCGTGCTCTCATGGGCCGACGCAAAGCGCGGTGCGTTGAACTTCAAAGACGGCGCGAACGTGGTCGTCCACGAATTTGCGCATCAACTGGATCAAGCCGATGGTGAGGCCGACGGTGTCCCCGATCTCGGGCGAGCGTCGCTGTATCACGTATGGAGTGACGTCTTCAGCCGTGAGTTCGCGATGCTGCACGAGGTCTCGAAGAAACGCGCGGTGATGGACCAGTATGGCGCGACGAACCCCGCAGAGTTCTTCGCGGTCGCTACGGAGTCGTTCTTCGAAAAAGGCGCGCAGATGAAGGCGAAGCACGAAGAGCTCTACGACGCGCTGGCGAAGTACTACGGCGTCGCACCGGCAGATTGGAAATGAGCGCAGCCCTACGCGGTACTCGCGAGAAATTCGTCGGCGAGCAGCTCACTTCTGCTTTTCTTTGACGGCTCTGGCCGCGATGCGGTCGACGAGATTCGGTGCAATGAGCTTCGCGAAGAGTCCGACTTTCGCCTTGGCCGTCATCACGACTTCACGCTTGCGATGGTCGATCGCTCGCACGATGATCGAAGTGCATTCTTCGAGGCTCATCGTCGCGGCATCGTCTTCTTCACGCGGACTCGCGCTCGTGGCTTTGCCATCGGGGCCGAGCGCCTTTGCACGAATGTCGGTCTTCACGAAGCCGGGCGAGACGACGAGCACGCCGACGCCCTCGTCTTTGACCTCGATGCGGATCGCGTCGAGCAACCCCTGCATCGCGTGCTTGGTCGCGCCGTAGGCCGAACGCGTCGGAACGCCTGTTTTTCCCGTTAGCGAGGAGATGCCGACCAGAAGACCACGGCTCTTCTTTAGATGTGGCAACGCGTAATGCGTGACGTACGCGGTGCCGAGATAGTTGACGCGCATGAGGCGCTCGAAGATCGAGATGTCCGTGATTTGGTCGAAGCGCGACCACATGCTGATGCCGGCATTGTTCACGACGACGTCGAGAGACGAGAAGCGTTCGATCGCTTTTTGGACGAGCGCATCGCATTGCGAAGGGTCACCGACATCGGTCTTGACGACGAGGGCCTTCCCACCGAGCGATTCGCATCCCTTTGCCACGCGTTCGAGCGCGGCCTCGTCGCGCGCTGCAAGCACGAGATTGGCTCCGCGCGCGCCGTACGCGAGAGCGAGCGCTTCGCCGATACCGCTCGAAGCACCGGTGATCAGATACGTGAGGGCCAATTCGCTCTTCCTCTCGAATGTCTAGGCAACGGCGTTCAGCCCGGACTACGGCGATGCCAGGCCTTGGGCTGCACGAAGGCGCGAATCCCGAGAGTGCCGAGCGTCGAGCCGATGCCCGAGCCGCGTCTCCCAGTCCACGGAAGACGCGGACTCACGCGGTCGCAGCAGTTCCAGTAAACGGATCCCGAGTTCACTTGCGAGAGCACCTTTTCTGCGCGCTTCTCGTCACGCGTGAAGACGCCGGCAGTGAGGCCATATTCGGTGTCGTTCATGAGCTTCACGGCTTCTTCGTCGCTCTTCACGACTTGGATGCCGATGACCGGACCGAAGCTCTCTTCGCGCATGAGCGTCATCTCGTGGTTGACTCCGGTGACGACGGTGGGCTCGAAATAGCCCTTCTTCTCGCTGCGCTTTCCGCCGACGAGAACCTTTGCGCCCTTGGCCTTTGCGTCTTCGATTTGCCCTTCGAGCACGGCGAGCTGGGCGGTTCGTGCGAGAGGTCCGATATAGGTCTTCTCGTCCGTGGGCTCGCCGACGACGAAACCCTTCACCTCGCTGACGAACGCATCGATGAAGGCATCGGCGACCTTCTCGTGCACGTAGATGCGCTCGACCGAGCAGCAGCTCTGGCCCGCGTTGTACATTGCACCGTCCGCGAGTGAGCCTGCAGCGACCTTGGGGTCGGCGTCGGCGGCGACGTAGGTGGGATCTTTTCCGCCGAGCTCGAGCTGAACCTTGATGAAGCGATTGGCGACGGCCTCGGCAATCTTTTTGCCGGTGCCGTTCGAGCCCGTGAAGAACACGTCGTCGATGGGTTGCGCGAGGAGCGCGGTTCCGACGGCGCCCGTTCCGACGATGACTTGGAACACGTCTTTCGGAATGCCAGCTTCATGGAGGAGCTCGCCAATCGCGAGCCCCGTCAGCGTCGCGAACTCCGAAGGCTTGTAGAGGACCGCGTTGCCCGCGAGGAGCGCAGGCACGAACACGTTCGACCCGACGAAATAAGGATAATTCCAAGCGGAGATATTCACGATGACGCCGAGCGGCTCGAA
>JAHFDV010000682.1 GCA_023248815.1 Myxococcales bacterium | reverse complement strand
CATTCCGCGCACGGCGTTGCTCGGCGCCGTTCTTCTCACGGGATACATGGGCGGCGCGATCTGTACGCACGTCCGAAGCGCCTCCGGCACGTTTCCCATCGTCTTCTCGTTGGTCTTCGGAGCGCTCGTATGGATCGGTCTCGGACTCCGCGATGCCCGCGTTCGGGTTCTTTTCGCGCCGCGCGCCGATGGGCTGATCTAGATTCTTCTGCGCGACGCGACCTGGATCGGCTTTGCGCTGGAGAAAATAGATGCCCGAAAATCACGCGACGATCGTCTCACTTCTTTTCACCGCAGCGCTCGTCACTGCGACGAGTGTTGGATGCGCGAAACCGGTAAAGGAGTCGACGACGAGCAGCACACCCGTCGAGAAAGCGACCGAGACGCCATCAGAGAAAGCCGTCG
This sequence comes from Myxococcales bacterium, assembly GCA_023248815.1. Classification (GTDB taxonomy): domain Bacteria; phylum Myxococcota_A; class Polyangia; order Polyangiales; family Polyangiaceae; genus JAHFDV01. The sequence continues at coordinate 2,237 of JAHFDV010000682.1, read as the reverse complement.
AAAAGCCTGCGCCCGGGGGCACCACGGTCTACGACTTCGAAGAGAAGACGATCGACGGGAAGCAAGTTCGCCTGAGCGAATACGCTGGCAAGGTGCTCCTCATCGTCAACGTCGCGAGCCGTTGCGGATTCACGCCGCAGTACAAGGGACTCGAAGCGCTCTACGAGAAGTACACGGCGCAGGGGCTCGTCATTCTCGGATTCCCCTGCGATCAATTCGGCAATCAAGAGCCGGGCACCGAAGCGGAGATCAAGAGCTTCTGCCATTTGAACTACCAGGTGACGTTCCCGATCTTTTCGAAGGTCGAGGTGAATGGTCCGAATGCGAATCCGCTCTACGCCTTTCTCCGCAAGCAACAGGAAGGGTCCTTCTCGAAGGATTCACCGGGCTCCGCAAAGCTCTACGAGCACATCGAGAAGACGTCGCCCCAAGTTCTCGGCACGAACGACGTGAAATGGAACTTCACGAAGTTTCTCGTCGATCGCAAAGGTCACGTCGTGAAGCGCTTCGAATCGGCCGAGACGCCGGAGTCCTTCGATGCGCAGGTAGCGAGTCTTCTTGCGGCGCGATGAGATCGCCAACTGAGACCCGTCCTACCGGATGATCGTGGACGCTCCGGATTTTTGCCGGAGGACGTGAAACGAGAGTGAGGTGCTCATCCCTCATTCGTCGTCGATGCGTCGCTCGAATCTCCTGTCGCAAACGACGCGCACGTACTACGTGCACTCCACATGAAACGCTTCCTTCTCACGCTGCTTCCTCTCGCGCTCTATCCCTTGGCTTGCGGCAGCTCGTCGTCGGCTCCCCCTTCGAACGTCGACAACGACGCGTCTTTGGTGCTCGATTCGGGACCTGACCAGGTCGCGGTGCCGCCCACCGAAGAAGACGCAGCGCTGGACGCCACGGACGCGGCCGATCCCTGTGACATCGGTACGGCTTCGAGCATTGCGACCGCCAGCGATCTCGCAGTCTTTGGGCAGGTTGTCCCGTTCGCTGGTGGGCAATCGCTCGCGGCGGGCGTCTACGAGGTCAGCTATGTCGACGGATGCATCAAATACGGTGGCGGCCAGAAGTGGACCGTCAACGCTTATGGCACCGGCAGCTACGACTGGATGCTCGTCGGCGCGACCTCCGCCGATCGCATTGCTGTCCTTCCTGGCGCCATCGGCATCTCCACCTACGATGTTTTTGAAGACTGCGTGACGGCGAGCAAGCTTGCCGCGCCCCTGCGCATCAGTCACCCGGGCGGACCTCTCGGCGTCTATTTGGTCGACAGTCCCTACGAAGACAACGTCGCCGGCGAGAACGGACGCAACCCGTCGTGGAAGCTGACGGCGCTCACGTGCAAGTACGGCGGCGATGCGTCCATTCCCGACGCGCAGTAAGCATTTCTCCGACGCTCATTAGCCTTTGCGCTGCGCAATCGAGCGGCGCGAGAAATGATATCGTCGGCTCATGGCCGCCAAAAAAGTTCTCCTCATCGGACTCGAGCCCAGCGTCGTCGATTTCTCGGAGCTTCCCGCGAAGCTCGATGAGCCGACGCTGCGTGCAGCTCTCGACGTAGACCTGAAGCGCGTTCGTGAGCTTGGGTACGACGCCAAATGGCTCCTCACGGATCGCGGAGAGACGGCGGCGCGCGTCGTTGCCGAAGATCTCGCGGCGACGAGCTACGACGTGATTCTCGTCGGCGCGGGGATTCGCACCATCCCTTCGATATTTTCTCTCTTCGAGAAACTGCTCAACGTGATTCACGAAAAAGCTCCGCACGCTAAGATCGCGTTCAATACCAAGCCAGACGACACCGCGGCTTCCGTTCAACGTTGGGCGTGAGGGACGCGGAGGCATGGCTTATCGGGACGACTACGACGCGCTCGAGCAGCGCGCACGCATCGCAGAAGAGAAGCTTGCGGCCAAGGAGAAGGAGCTCGCGGCCGTCGAACGAAGATTGCAGATGCGTGCGCCCGTCGATGTCGATCGACTACGCGAGCTGCAGGAGGAGAATGCGCTTCTTCAGGCACGAACTCCGCCCGACGTACTGCTGCCTCTGGAGGTGCGGAGAGCGCGTCAACGTTTGGCAGGGATCGCTTGGGTTGGCGCTGTCATCTTCTTCATCAGTTTCGGAATCGGCTTCGTTTTTCAGAGAAATGGCGACGTCTTCATTGGTCTCACGGTCTTTGGATCAGTGACCCTCATCGCTTCGCTGTTCCTGCAGATCAAGCTCTCGTATCGCTGCCCGC
>JAHFDV010000264.1 GCA_023248815.1 Myxococcales bacterium | reverse complement strand
CTTCCCCACGGTCGACGGCGGCCAGGTGCGTCTGCACGTGACGGCGCCTCCCGGTACTCGCATCGAGGAGACGGAGCGTTGGTTCACACGCGTCGAGAACAAGATTCGCGAGGTCGTTCCCGAACATGACCGCATTTCGATCCTCGACACGATGGGCATGCCGAGCGGCTACAACATCGCGATCACGGACACGGCTACCGTGTCTTCGTCGGACGGCGAGATCCTTCTCACGCTCAGGAAAGAGCGCTCGCAGAGCACCCCGTCGATCGTGCGACGCCTGCGCGAGGAGTTGCCGAAGACCTTCCCCGAGCTGTCGTTCTATTTCCAGCCCGCCGACATCGTCACGCAGATTTTGAACTTCGGTCTTCCCTCCCCCATCGACATTCAAGTTTCGGGTCCGAAGCGCGACGCGAACTATGCGACGGCGCGCGCCCTCGAAGCCGACCTTCGCCTAGTAGAGGGCGCGGTGGACGTGCGTGTTCATCAGGTGGTGAACGCGCCGCGCCTTCATCTCGACGTCGATCGCGTTCGCGCCTCCGAGGTGGGCCTCACGGAACGAGACATCGCGCAGAACCTTCTCTTGGTCGTTTCCTCGAGCGCCCAGGTCAATCCGACCTTTTGGACGGATGCCGTCACGGGAAACTCGTATCCAGTGGCGGTGCAGGTCCCCGACTACCGCGTCGATTCGATCGACTCGATCTCCACGCTCTCCTTTTCGTCCTCGGCAGGTCCGCAGATGCTGGCCGATCTCTCGCAGATGTCCCGCAAGACGACGCCGGTGTTCGTGAGCCGCCACGACGTTCAACCCACGTTCAACGTTCGCGCAGACGTCCAAGATCGCGATCTCGGCTCGGTCGTGAAGAGCATCGAACAGCTCGCAAAGAAGTACGAAGCGAAGTTGCCGCCAGGATCGCGAATTCTCGTACGTGGCCAAGCGGAGAGTATGCAGACGGGCTTCACGAGCCTCGCGTTCGGCTTGCTCCTCGCGTCTCTGCTGGTTTACGGCGTCATGGTCGTCAACTTTCAATCGTGGAAAGAGCCGTTCATCATTTTGATGGCCCTTCCGGGAGCCGGCGTCGGAATGGTGCTCGCGCTCTTCGCGACTGGCACGACCTTCAGCATCCCTTCGTTGATGGGAGCCATCATGAGCATCGGCGTCGCAACCGCGAATTCCATTCTCGTCGTGACGTTCGCGAAGGATCAGCGTCAGCACGGCAAGAACGCGTTCGACTCTGCTCTCGAGGCGGGCAGCGTTCGACTGCGCCCCGTCATCATGACCGCGCTCGCGATGCTCATTGGCATGTTGCCGATGTCACTGGGGCTTGGCGAAGGCGGCGAGCAGAATGCGGCTCTCGGTCGGGCGGTCATCGGCGGGCTTCTCGGCGCAACGATCGCGACCTTGCTCTTCGTCCCTACCGTCTACAGCGTCCTCACCGCCAAAGACCGACTCAAAGAAGTCGACCCCGAGCTCGAAGAACGTGGCGCACACAGCGCATGGGAGCCTGCCGAATGAACGAGTCTACGAATCAACCCACCTCACGCGCTCACCTCCCGCTGAGAAGCGCTCGCTTTTCAGGCCTATTCGTGGGCGCACTCGCCGTTCTCGTCGTCGCGATCGCCCTAGGAGTGCTTCCGCGCATCGCTCAGCGAAAGGCTCTGGCCGTTGCCGCGACTGAGGTTTCTCTTCCGCGCCGTGTTCGTGTTGCCCCGGCCACCGCCGGCGCCGCTCAAGACAGCATTGCCTTGCCCGCGACGTCTTCGCCGATTCGAACGACGCAGCTCTACGCAAAGAGCTCTGGTTTCCTCCGACGTAACCACGTCGAAGTGGGTGATCTCGTAAAGGCGGGCCAACTCCTCGCAGAGATCGACGCGAAGGAGACCGACGAACAGCTGGCGCTTGCGACGGCGCAGCTCGACGAAGCAAAGGCGAACGTCGGCATCGTCGAGGAGGCCGCCTCGCGAAATCGAAAGCTCGCGAATGTCGGTGTCGTCTCGGCGCAACAAGCAGACGACGCGAAAGCCAGCGCCAATAGCGCTGTCGCCATCGTAAAAACGCGTGGCGCAGAGGTTCAGCGCATCAGCGCTCTTCGCGCTTATCAACGAATCATCGCCCCTTTCGATGGCACCGTCGTTCGCCGCAATTACGATCCAGGTGCACTCGTTGGGTCGGCAGGAGGCGGAGGAATTCCGCTCTTCGAAATCGCCGACACGTCGACCCTTCGCATCGTCGTCGACGTGCCTCAGGTGTACGCGCAGGGCGTAGCGGTCGGCGGCGAGGCGAAAGTGTATCTTGCACAGAATCCAAAGGCCGCCGAGAACGCGAAGATCGTTCGCGCGAGCGCCGTACTCGATCCGGTTTCGCGAACGCGACATACAGAAATCGAGTTGCCGGGCGGAAAGACGATTCTCCCGAACGCATTCGTCTACGTGCGCCTCATCCTGCCGAAGCCTCAAGCGACCGTCGTGATCCCTTCCGCCGCGCTCATCGTTCGCCGTGATGGCATGCAAGTCGCGCGGATCGATGGAAGCAAGGTGACGCTCGTGCCAATCGAGCTCTCCCGGGATCTCGGGCGTGAGATCGAGGTCGTCTCGGGGGTTGCGCTTGGTGATCGCGTCGTCCTGAATCCGCCGGACGAATTGGCCAGTGGGACCGAGGTGCGGGTCGTCGAAGAAAAGAAAGAGGAGAAGGACAGTGCCCACCCGTGAGCTCGCGCGCCAGCAACGGCGCCGCACCCCCAGGGTGTCCAAGAAGAGAGCGGCGACGCCGAGTATCCCGGTAGCGACGGAGAGCGTGTCCAAACTCGGGCGTCCGCGAAGCGAGACGTGTCACAATGCCATTTTGCGCGCGACGAACAGCCTTCTCGGTCAGGTTCGCTACGGCGACCTCACGATGGAGAAGATTGCGCAGCGCGCCGAGGTGTCGAAGCAGACTCTGTACAAGTGGTGGCCGTCGAAATCTCACCTCGTCATCGAGGCCTACGCCTGCCGCATCGACAAAGGTCTTCTTCTTCCAGACACCGGAAATGTTCGCGAAGACCTGTTCGAGCTACTTGTCGAGACGTGCAGTGAGCTCTCTCGTCCGGACTTTGGCGGCACGATGGCAGGCCTCATTTCAGATCTGCAAAGCGATCCGGAGCTCGCTAATCGATTCAGAACATCGTTCGTTTCCGTTCGACGCGCGCGCGCGATTCGCGTTCTCGAGCGTGGCGTGGAGCGCGGGGAGATTTCCGGCGAGACGGACTTCACACTGCTGCTCGATCTCGTCTATGGCTCGTCCTGGCACCGCCTATTGATGAAGCACGCTCCGCTCGACGAGGTCTTTGCACGTCGCGTTATCGACGCCGTTCTCGACGGTGTGGCCCTACAGAAAGCGAGATCATTCAGATGAGTTTCCGGTCCGTAGTTGCAGTCTCTTCCCTTCTTTCCATGTTCCTCGTCTCGTCCAGCAGCTCCGCCGCCGAGATGGAGACGATTGGGTTCGCGAAAGCACTGGCGACCGCCAAAGAGCGCAGCCCAAATGTAAAAATTGCCGTGGCCGATATCGCTCGCGCCGTAGCGCTCGCGCGCCAGGCACGCGCCGCGGTCTTCCCGACACTCATCGGTAACGGCGTCTACACGCGGCTCGACGACGACCGACGCGTCGGCGATCGCATCGCCCAAGGGCGCGACTCGCTCTCGCTGAGCGTAACGGCAGGCGTTCCCCTCATTCAGTTTCAACGCTGGGGAGCTCTGCGTCGTGCGGACGACCAAGCGCATGTCGTCGACTTCAACGAAAAGGCAATCGCACGTGATGTCGTCGTCGGTGCGGCTCGCTCCTACCTCGCGGTGCTCTTGCAAAAACGTGCCGTCGAGGTCGCGATTCGGGCGCGTGATACGTCGAAGGCGCACTTCGACTACTCGGTAGCTCGAGAGAAAGGCGGACTCGGGTCCAAGCTCGACGCGGTTCGGGCCGGGCAAGAGCTCGAGACGTCGGAGACACAGGTCGCACAGTCGACGCTCTCACTCCTTCGCACGCAGGAAGCGCACGGGATCGCGCTCGGCTTGGACCACGCGGTGGACGCCGAAGAAGAGCCCTCCCTCACGATCGACGAAAAGGCGGTGAAGCCGCGCGCCGATGTCGAGGCTGCAAAGGAGTCCGTGCGCGCGGCAAATCGCGGCACGAACGATCTCTTCCGCGATTTCATTCCGACGCTCTCGGGAACGTTCCAGCCGTTCTATCAAAACCCGCCGACGCTCACGCTTCCGGAGACGGGATGGCAGGCTCAGCTCCTTCTCACGGTCCCCTTCTTCGATGGAGGTCTTCGCTACGGGCAGCAGCGCGAGCGCGAAGCTCTTCTCGTGCAGGCGCAAGCTCGACTCGAAGACATCAACCGACGGGCGACGACCGACCTCCGGCTCGGAAAGGCGGCCATCATTCAAGCCGAGACCGTTCTCACGCGAGCTCGCGAAGCGGCGCGGCTCGCACGGGAAGCGGCGCGCCTTTCACAAATCGCCTATGAATCGGGCGCAGCGACGAATCTCGAGGTCGTCGATGCCGACCGCCGAGCACGAGACGCCGATACGCAAGCTGCCCTCGCCGAAGACGGATTCCGTCAGGCGCGACTCGATTGGCTCGCGGCGACGGGCGTCATCGAATAACCAGGATCACTCGGTGCGTCTTCGGGGGCGCGCTTGGCCAGCACCGATCGCAAGGCCTCTTCGGTGACGCCGAGGCGCTCGGCCGTGCGGTGCGCGAGGGACGTTTCGGCAACGCCGCGAACGAATTGGTAGGTCGGGCGCTCGTCCGCATCGAGCTCGACTTGCAGAAACTCGAGCTCGGGGTTCGTCGACGAGAGTCGTGCGGCGAACGCGAGAAAATGCGTCGTAACGAACGTCGTGAGGTCGAGCTCACCGAGAAGATTCACGACGAGCCGGAAGATCTCCTCGCCCTCCGTCGGATTGGTTCCCGAGCAGAGCTCGTCGAGAAGAACGAGCGAGTTCGGACGCACGCGTTCGAAGAGTCGGCGGATGCGATGGAGCTCCGTGCCGAGGCGGCCCTCCTTTTGATCAGCTTCGGCGTGCTCGATGAGAGAGAGAAACAGGCCGCGCGTGAACGACAACGTCGCACGCGCCGCTGGCACGAAGCAGCCGACCTGACCGAGAAGCTGCGTGAAGGCGATCGCTTGAAGAAGGCGCGTTTTTCCGCCCGAATTGGGCCCGGTGACGATGATGAGCGAGGCGTCCGTGTGCGTCGCGAGCTCGCAGGGTGTCGTCTGCCCTCGTTCGGCAAGCAGCAGCGGGTTGAAAAGCTTCGTGACGCTCATCCCATGAGCGGCGTCGGCGTCGTCCCGATCACGAAAGATCGGTAGCGAGACCTCGAGCCCCGCGCGGACGGCGCCATCGCGAAATGACATTCCCGCGAGGTAAAATTCGAGATCGGCGACGAGCGGAAAAAGATGAACGAGCCCGGGCTCGATTCCCGAGAACACTTCGTCGACGATGCGTTCGAGAAGCTCGTTGTCGCTGAAAGAATATCCGCGCGCGAGCATGCCGAACCGCGATGCCAAGCGCGCCGTACGGGTTTGATGAAACGCGTTCGTGTCGTTCGGAACGATGTCGTCGACCGTCAAGGCTCGCACTCGCCCGTCGAAGCCGAGTCGCAGTGTCACGCGAATCGTCGCGGCATCGTCCTCGTAGGCGACGAGATCCGCCATGCGCTTGAACGAGCTCGTCTCCGCCATCGCTCGAGCCCATTGCCCAAGGACCGAAAGCCCGCTCTTTGCGTGTTGGAGGGATGCGATTCCGATTCCAACGAGCTCGACGATCGTCCGCATCACGTCGAGCCGGCGCTGCAGTGGATCGACGCGGAGCCCCGCCCCCGTGTGCGCGAGGAGATCGCGCAGGTGCGTCAGTTTCAGATAGAAAGTCTCGGCCGCGCCGTGAAGATGCTTCGAAGCTTCGAGCTCGCGGAAGATCGCCTGTCTAAAAAGTACGACGCTGCGATCGGCCGGCGGCGAACGAAGAATTCGCGTGAGCGCCGTGCGGTTGATCTCACGCGCTCTACCACCGACCACGACGGGAAAGCATCGCGCGACGAAGTGCCCGAGAAAGATGTCGCGCTCGAATTGGTCCGCTTGCCACTCGCTCGCCGCGATGGGCATCTGCTCGACGATTTCGTCGAACAGGCGCCCGACCTCACCCTGAGAGAATGCGAATCCAATCGCTCGCGCGACGCCATCTACGTGGACGCGCGGAATCGGGACGGGATCGAGGAGACTGAGCGGCGAAAATGCGTCGTCTTCTGCGGGCATAGAGGCGAGACAGCTCGCGCCCGAAAAAGTTCCCGAACTTCAGTCGGCGATCAGAAAAAGAACTCGATCATCGGCTTCAGCGCGAAGACCTTGAAATCCGTCTTGAGGATGGTCTCGTACGAAGCCTCGGCGCCGACGCCGAGAATCGGACCCAAATGAATCATGAGGCCTGCGCCGCCGAGGAGCGCCAAGCCCTTGTTGCGGTAGTCGTCGTCTTCGCCCACGACGTCCTTGAGACGACCGCGAAAGCCGAAACCGCCGCCGCCGAAGAGATAGGGACCGACCGGGCCAATGGGAAAGGAGAGGCGCACCACCGGCGTTAGGAGAGCAACCGCCTGCGAAGAGATGATGTAGCCAGACGCTCGCGCGCCTGGGCCGATGACGAAGTGATCACTGATACCGATTCCGTAGCGCGCTTCGACGTCGAGACCGCCGCCCATCGGCCCACCGTCCGTCGGGATCAAGAGCTGCGGTCCCATCTCGAGATGAAAGCCCTTGGCTGCCGACTTCGCAGAGCCTTCGGCGAACGCCGTCTTGCCCGCGAGGATCGTGAGTGCACCGACGAGAAGCGACGAAAGAGTGCGAAGTCGTTTCATCCAAAAACATTATCACGAAGGTTCATGCTGACTAGTCGACACGATGATCGAGACTTTTCGCCACACTCGATTCATCGGTCGCCTTTTCGATCGCCTCGGATTTGGAAGTCAGGGCGTCGGCGTCGGACACGCGCTGAGCGAGCGGATCCATTCTTCGAGAAGCGTCACGCCTTGCGCGTCGACGATGTTCGTCGCGAGCGGTGGCATCTGTCCGCTTTCGCGGAGGCCCATGCGAGCGAGGACGACCGACGACTCAGGATGGCCGGGGGAGATCACCTTCGCGTCCGCGAGTCCGAACGTGCCGGCGATCGGTGTCACGTTGCACATGTTCTTGGCCGCGAGCGGCGTGCGGTAGCGCATGTCGAAGTTGCCGAGCCCGGGGCCTTCGGGGCGATGGCACTGCGAGCAGTTCGTGTGGAGGTATGCGAGGGCGCGCGCGTCGAGCGTCCCCTCTCCTTCCCCATGTGGCAACGCGTCTTGAAATGTCGGCCGCGTCGCCAGTACACCGATTTTCGCGAGCGCTTCAATCTGGTCCGTCGGCACCTCGGTGCCCGGATAGGTGAACTCTTTGCGCAACTGAAGCGCTTCGAGTCCGAGCGTTCTTCCTGCCGCTGCCGTGTGGCAGCTCATGCATTCGCTGGGTCCCGGATAGATCCAATTGGCGGCGCCGACCGCACGCGTCTTTCCCTCGGTGAGGAGCGTCGCATCGGTCTCGGCCTCGTCCCACTCGTAGGAATACCCGGCCCAGTCTCCGGAAGCGTGTCGAACGAAGAGGCGCGTCTCGATGCGCTTTCCCTGCACGGTGAAGTTCTTGATGGCGACGGATCCGACGGGAAGGTCGAAGTCACCATCGTCCACGAGCGAAATCGCTGCGCCATCCGGGAGGGCAATGAAACGCTCTTTCGTAGCGCCATCGGACCAGAAGGGAACGTTGACGTCATATGGAATTACGCCCGCGGCGGGATTCTTGGGAGCTGCGGGATCGACGCAGCCCGTTGCCGACAGCTTGGCGGGCATCGACGGTGCCATCACGCTCGTCTCGACGTGCACGAGCTTGTAAATGGCGCCACCGGATAGGTCGAGTCCGTAGAGCTCTCCCGCGGCGTC
>JAHFDV010000263.1 GCA_023248815.1 Myxococcales bacterium | reverse complement strand
GCGTGAAGCTCGAGGCCGCGACGCGCATTGCCGCGTGGCGAGAGGTCGCCAAACGCGTGGCGCACGAGGTCAAAAATCCGCTCGCGCCGATTCGCGCTGCCGTCGAAACCTTGCGCCGTCTTCGCGCACGCAACGATGCTGCCTTCGACGACTATTTCGACGAAGCAACCCGCACCGTGCTCGACGAAGTGCAGCGCATCACGACGATCGTCTCCGAGTTCGCACACTTCGCTCGCCTCCCCGCGCCGAAGCCCGCGCATCACGATCTCGCAGCTTTGCTCGACGCACAAATCGCCCTTCAAAAAAGCGCCGGCGATGTCTCGGTCGTGCGAACGGGGCTTCCCAAGCTCGACGCCAATCTCGATCGCGACCAAATCGCCCAAGTGCTGACGAATCTCTTGCAGAATGCACGAGATGCAAGTCGCGATGCGGGAATCTCCGCGAGCGTGCGCTGCCATCTCGACCTACGAGAACCCGTGGGTTCGAGCGAGCGCGAAGCGATCTTGCGAATCGAAGACGACGGCCCCGGACTCTCGGAGGCGATGGCGAGTCGCCTCTTCGAACCATACGCGACGTCGAAAAAGAGCGGCACCGGTCTCGGCCTCGCGATTTCGCAGCGCATCGCGATCGATCACGAGGGCTCACTTCGCTATGTCGGCCCCGTCCGCGAGACGACGCCCCGCGGTGCGATCTTCGAGCTCGTGTTGCCCGTCGCGGGTCCCAAAGAGCTGCCTCCGCCTTCACGGGAGAGCTGAGAGATGTCCGCGGCAGAGTCCTCGTGGGTAGCCTCGTTGAATCTCGCCTTCGTCGACGAACGATTCGGCAAGGACGCGGTGAATCGCGCACTGAAAGAATCGACGAGCTACGAGGTACCGCCTGCGCTCGACGCCCGCGGAAAGCTCACGGCGGCGCAGGGTCGCAGGACGGCGATGGGCCGCACCGCGGTGGGCCGCGGGGATGACACGGCTCGCGACGGGGATCTTCCGCCGGTCGAAGTGCAGGTGCGTCTCCAAGGCGCCAGCGTCGAGCTCAGCTGCTCGTGCACGCGGGGACGCCCGTATCGCTGTGAGCACGTGATTGCGCTCGTGGTCGATGTCGCCGTGTCTCCTTCTCTTCGCGAGGCACTGCTTCGAGGAGAATCTGTGGCGGCGACATTGCCGGCGCTCGCCGAGGCGCGGCGCAATGCACTCGAGATGCGAATGCTCCCCGAGCGTCTCGAGCAGTGGCTCACGCCCAAACGCACGGAGGACTCTCTCGAGCTAGAAATCGAGGTCGTTTCCTCTTCGGGCATTCCGGGAGGCGATGATCGCCCGGCGCTCGTGCTGAGAGTGCGTCAAGCCGGCAAGCGGGCACTCGTCCCACCGAGCGAGCTCGCGGCCGCGCGCCTGCCACCCGAACTGCGACGCAAGCTGGAGCTCGCGGTTTCCAGCGCGTTCTTCAAGAACGCCTTCATTGCAACGCGCGCGCAAGCGTCACTCTTGATCCATCTCCTCTCGAAAGATGCCGGCCGAGCGCATTCGGGGCGCCTTGCGTTTAGATTCGAACGACGCTCCGTCGTTTTGCGGGCGGAGCCGGAAGACCATCGCCTCGTCGCGAAGTGGTGGACGCGCGAGGGTGCGCCCGTCGTCCCTACGAGTGCAGCACTTCTCTTCTCCGGTCCCTTTCCCTTCGTCTACTCGCGCGACGACGCGACATTTTGGCCCGTCGACGAGAGCGTCGATCTGGATGTCGCTTGGGGAATGACGCTCGTTCCTTCCCTTCCGCTCACCGCCGACGTGAAAGAGACGATTGGACGGACCCTTCTTCGCCATCCTCGCGCGCCCAAGATCGAGCTCCCGCCAGCGGTCTCGTTCGGCCTCTTTGCGCTCGAGGAGCCGCGCTTCGAGCTTCGTCTCTCCGGAACTCCGCTGGAGATCACCGGGGAGCTCCATGCGGTCTACAAGCAATTCGAAGTCGAGGTGACACCCGAGGCGTCGCGCATCGACGACGAGCGCCGCAACTGGCCACTGGAAGCGCGCGGCTTCGACAAGCTGCGCGAGGCCGGGCTCGTCGACGACGAAGGACGTATTTTCGCGACCGAAGACGCAGCAGCGCGGTTTTGGTCCGAAGGCGCAGAGAAGCTCCGCGAAAGCGAGGATCCACGCCTCACAATCTTGCTGGCGGAGTCGATCGCGCGTTCGCGCCTGGCACCTCCCGTGCAGGTGAAGATCGCCGTCGGCATCACCTCGCGCTGGTTGAAGGCGGACCTCGAGTTCTCGGCGAAAATGCTCAAGGTCGAGATTGCGAAGCTGCATGCAGCGATCGCGCGCAACCGAAAATGGATCGAGCTCGAAGACGGATCCATCTCGCGTATCAGCGAGGAGATCCGCGAGCTCGTGAACGATGCTCGGAATTTGCGTGGAAGCGACGCCAGAAACCCGGGCGGCATCGCGGCCTACCAGATGGCCTTCATCGAAGACTGGGTCGAGCGGTTCGGCGGCACATACGACGAAGATGCGAGTCGACTTCGAGACACGATTCGCGCGGGATTCAAGGGCCCGGCCGTCGTTCCCAAAGGACTCGAGGCGACGCTTCGGCCGTATCAACAGGAAGGGCTCGCGTGGCTGCAGGGGCTCCGGGCGATCGGTGCGGGCGGAATTCTCGCAGACGACATGGGTCTCGGAAAGACGGTGACGACGCTTGCGCTTCTACTCGAGTGGAAGGAATCGCACGGGACCGGGACGGCGCTCGTCGTCTGCCCGACCTCCGTCGTCGGCAATTGGAGAGACGAGGCGGCGCGGTTCACGAAGGATCTGCGCGTGCTCGTGATCGACGGCGGAGCGCGCAAGGCAAGTCGCGAAGAGATCACGTCGTTCGATCTCGTCGTCACGACCTACGGCATCCTCCGGCGCGACATCGAGACGTTCGAGCCCATTCACTTCCGCGCGGTGATTCTCGACGAAGCGCAAAACGTAAAGAACACGTCTGCCGAGATCACGCGTGCGGTGAATCGTCTCGATGGTGAGCTGCGGCTCGCGCTTTCGGGTACGCCCATCGAAAATCGCTTGAATGATCTCTGGTCGATCATGACCTTCTGCAATCCTGGTCTGCTGGGCGCTGCGAGTGACTTCGAGCAACGTTTTGCGCGTCCCATCGGTGAGCGGCCTCGCGGTGAAGTCGCCGCACGCCTCCGGCGCATCGTGCAGCCCTTCATTCTGCGCCGAACGAAAGCCGCCGTGCTCGTCGATCTCCCGCCGAAGACCGAGATCGGTCGCCGCTGCATCCCGAGCTTCGAAGAAAAGAAGCTCTACGAAGCCCTCGCGCTCACCGTGCGTCAGGCCGTCAAACAGAACGTCGAGCGGCGCGGTCTCGCGCGCAGCCGCATGTCGGTGCTCACGGCGATTTTGCGGCTCCGCCAGATGGCTTGTGATCCTCGCCTCATCGACGCGCAAGCGACTTCGTTCTTGTCGGCGAAGCGCGAAGCCTTCCTCGACCTGGCGCGCGACATCGCTCTCACCGGAAAGCGGGCCCTCGTGTTCTCTCAATTCGTCGAGCTCTTCACGCTGTGGCGCGCCGATCTCGATCGTGAGCGCATTCCCTACGAGTACCTCGACGGACAGAGCACCGATCGCCCAGCGATCATCGATCGGTTTCAGACTGGCAGCGCGCCGCTCTTTTTGATTTCCCTAAAGGCGGGCGGCGTCGGCATCAACTTGACGGCGGCCGACACGGTCATCCTCTGCGATCCGTGGTGGAATCCGGCCGTCGAAGATCAGGCGACAGGACGCGCGCATCGCATCGGGCAGACGCGTCCGATCACCGTCGTCCGGTTGATTGCCACCGGGACCATCGAAGAAAAGATCGACGAGCTCAAAGAGCAGAAGCGCGAGCTCGCAGGCCTCCTCGAGAGCGATCCCGAAGGGCATCGATCCGGTGACGACGCGGAAGAAGGCGCGAGGCCAGGCTCTGCCCCAGGCGCACTCACCGAAGCCGACATTGCGACGCTCTTGGAGATGAACGCTCTCCTTCCGGCGGATCGCGAAAGACCCGTGCTTCCGGCGATCGTTTCTCCCGTACCATCGCTCGCGAAGACTCCCCTCACGCTGCTCGAAATCGACCAGGCTAGAAGTCAGGTGCGCGGACTCGTCGACAGCGGCGTCGACAAACGTGTGCTCGCGAAACAGATCGGGCTCTCATTTTCTCGCCTCGCCCTCCTGCTCAATGGGCATCGCGTTCCGATGACGCGCAAGATGGCCGAAGCGCTGCAGGCTCGTCACGACGAGCGATGGAACGCACCGTTTCTTGAAACGCCTTCGCCGGCAAGTGACGACAGCGAGAGCTCGTAGCCACCGCGCACGCTCTCACCCGTGGCGTTTGCCGAGCGTCACGAAGGCTTGGTCCGTCATGACCACGAAGGGTCGGTCTTCGATCTTCAGGTGGCCCTGACCGTCGTGTTCGATGATCTGCACTTTGCCCATTCCGTAGCCCATGGGCCCGCGCGAATAGTAGTGCGCCTCGATCGTATATTCCTTGGCGCGCTCCGCATGGCTCTTCTTGATTGCGAAGCACTCGGGACCGTAGCCAGTCGTGATGTCGGCATAGAGACTGCCGCCGCTCGGGAGATCGCGATTCTGGAAGTACGCGTGACCGCCCTGATCATCGCGAATGTGGAAGTCGACGTCGTTCGCGTCCGTTTCCCAATTCAAGACGAAGCGTAGCGAGGGGCGAGAATCTAGCGTCACGTTCGCCGCGTGGAGTCGCTTCATCACGTCGGCGCGAACGCTCGGCGTCTTGGCGATCCAAGCTCGCGCGATCATCCCTAGATCTTCGCCGAGGATGGTGTCGGCCGCCTCGAACCTAGAAAACGTGCGCAAAAGCGCTGCCTCTAGCGTATCGAACGCACGCTCGTAGTTCTCTTGCCGCGCGTAGGACCACGCAAGCAAACGGTGACTCGACGGGTGATCGGGGCGATCGGCGACGGCCTTCTCGTAGGTATCGGTCGCGAGGCTCAGCGCATCGATGTCTGCGAGTCGCTCGAGGCGTTCACCGGCGAAGCGTCTGAGATCGGCGCGCGAGGAGAAGAGATCGATGATCGATCCGTACGCTCGAGCCGCGCGCTCTTTTGCGCCAGTCGCTTCGTAGGCTTCTCCGAGCGCCACCAGTGCGAGCACGTCGCCGGGGCTCTCTTCGTGCCAGACTTGCGCATGAGCCATCGCTGCCTCTTTGGTTTTTCCCTTGAGGCCGCGCATGATCTCGGCGAAGCGGCCAGAATACGGATCCACTCGAGGCGCCGCGTCGTCGAGCTCGCCGCCGAACGGATCTCCGGAGGGACGCGCTCTCGCGGGGGCGCGAAAGGAAGGTCGAACGCTCGTCGTAGCTGCGCCTCCAGCGGCCTGCATCTGCTCGGCGAGGCGCCCATGACCCGATCCGAAGCCTTCCGACGCAGCTGCCTCTCCGCCATTTCCCCAAAGGCTAGCGGGCTCGTTCGACGCACCTTTCATATCCATCGGGCGCGGCATCTCCACGCGCTCGGCGCCACGAGACCGCGCGGTCGCTCTCTCGGCTCTCGGCGAAGACGGAAGGACGGCTTCCTCGGAGTCACCTCTCCCATTGCTGAAGGGGTCTCCTGGTTGGCCTCCGAGGTTGATTCGCTTGCTCGGTTCCTTTCGAACGCTGCGCGCTTCACGTTCGCCAGGATCTTCGCTACCGGGCTTCTTGGAGTCCGATGTGTTTCGCGACGCCAGCGCGATCTTTCCTTCATCGACCGTAAGAATGTTCGCGAGCGATCGTTCGGGGAGCCCGAAGCGCTCGTAGTCTGCGTGCGACTCGAGGACGAGCAAGGAGGTGAACGGTGAGAGCACACGCTGTTCCACCGACAGTGCGAGCACGGCATGCTCGATTCGGAGGCGTTCCGCCTTGTCCTTCTCCGTTGCGAGGAGCGACGTGAGGCTTTCGATCTTCGCCTTGGCGATCGCGCGCTCGAGAAGTGGAGAGGTCGCCGTCCGCGAAGGTGGGGTGAAGATCTGCGGAACGGTGCGAGGTCCTGCCAATGTCACGCGAGGCCCTATTTTCGCTGCGTCTCCTTGGTTGTCTTCCGGAAATTCTGCGAACACCTGAATCTCTTCGCCTTGCTGAACACCGTCGACGCGTTTCGGGTACGACCACGTCGCCCCCTCGACCGACACGTCGAACGACGCCGTTCTCGCGGCGAGCTTTTTACCAATCGTCTGCGGCGCTTCGTCCCTCGAGACGACGATGCCGTCTCGTGGAAGACCTGCCGTCGCGAGCTCTCGCAGTGCTTCGTCGTCGCGAATGCCACCTTCCGAGATCACGTCGAGACGCTCGACTCCGAAGTCAGCGAGTGCGTGGGCTGCGCCCTTCGTTGCCTTCGTCTCGAGCTTGCCGGCGGTTGCGACGCCGTCCGAGATCAAGAGAACGCGCCGGTATTTCCCTTCGCGCGCGATGACTCCTGCTCGATTCAATGCACCCTCGAGATCGGAGGCGCCAAGAGCTCCGCGCGCCATCAACTTGGCGCGTGCCTCTCCGAAGTTGGCCGCGGTCCCGTCATAAATTCTCTCGACGGATTGATCGAACGCGAGCACCGCGACGCGCGCTTCTGGATACGAGTCGCCAATGGCGCGCACGAGAGCGGCGACAAAATCGACCTGCTCGTTGAATTGAACCGCTCGTGAGGCGCTCGTGTCGACCAACACCAGCGTGTCCGTGATCGGATCAGGTGCCGTTTCTATTTCTGGGCGAAGGCGCGCCACGAGCCTGTTTTTGGCACGAATCGCCGTCGCGGTATCGGCATCGTTGCGCACGACGAAGTCTTCGCTCGGAGCTTTTTTCGTCTCGTGTCGCTCACCGAGAAGTGCGCCCTTGCCGTCGTTTACACGCACGTCGAGCCGGGCCACCTCCGGCAGACCGCGCAGCGGAAGCGCATACGTATTCGCCACGAGATGTGAGTACGAGAGGATGATCTCCTTCTTCGCGCGCGCACCGATCGGAAAGACGCGCGCCGAGAATTCATTCCCTGCGGCTTGTTCGAGCAACGCGGGGTCCTGCTTGCGATGCAGAAAGTCTTCGTAGACTTCTCGCGCACGTTTCTTCTCGACGACCTCACCTTCTTGCCAAGCGTCTCCATTGCGCATCGCAAAGCGACTCAGCGCGGCGCCGGTGGGCAACGTGATCTGAAATCTCCCTTCGAGGACTCGGTCGTCGGGGTTTTCGAACGTGAGGCGAAGCTCCGTGAACGCGAGGGGTCCTTCGACGACGGCGCGCGCGTCGATCCCATCCAGCTTCAATCCCGTTCCATCCGAAGCGGTCAAACGAAACGGCGCCTCGACGCTGCGAGCGGCTCTGCCTTCGCTCCACTTCGAGAAGCCGCTCGGCGGAAGAGCGCCCGCCATGACCGAACTGACGTTCGTGTCCACGAGGACGGACCCGACGCGCGTGTCCTTTTGACTGCACGCCGGAAAGGTCGCGAGCATCATCGTCACCACCACGAGCCCGAGGTGCCGCTCGATCTTCTTCATTCTGCCTCCCGAGTGGGCGAGCGTCGGCATGGTGACGACGTTTCGCTCGTCCCTAAGACGCCTTCGAGTGCGAAAAGTTTTGTCCAAATCGTCGCGGCGCGCGCGCACGTCGATTTCGTGCCACAATCCGGGCAGTTCATGAGGCGAGGCACCTTCCAATGACGCACTGGCTCGTCGGAATCGACGAGAACGGACTCGGCCCGCGCCTCGGGCCGCTCGTCGTCACGGGCGTGCTCGCCTCGGCCGCCGATGACCGCGCCAAGGAACGCGCTTCGAAAAAAGCGCGCGGCAAACTCGCGGAGTGCCTCGGCGATTCGAAGGGACTCGTCGCGTTCGGAAAGTCGACCCTCGGTGAGGCTTGGGCGCGCGCCGCTCTCTCGAACCGCGGCTCGCATTCGGAGCACCCGCGTGCTCTCGTCGATGCGATCTCACTTTACGACACGTCGTTCTTGCGCGACCTCTGCCCCGGCAAGAAGTCTCCCG
>JAHFDV010000681.1 GCA_023248815.1 Myxococcales bacterium | reverse complement strand
GTCAACGATGCGCTCGACAGCAACACGTGGTCCTACGATCTCCACGAGCAGAACGGCAGCGAGGATCTCGCGTTCATCCAGGGCACGAACTACATCAACACGTATCGCGACGTCTCGATGACGAAGGGTCTCAACGTCTTCCTCGATCGCGTCTTCAATTCGCCGGGCCTCTCCGACATGAACATCACGGTCGCGGTCCTCGGCGAGTTTTCGCGAACGGTCCCCGACTCCGGGCACAACACCAACGTCACGGCATCGGTATTCGGAAGCCGCGTGAAGCCTGGAACGACGGGACGCTGCGATTCGAAGAACGGAATGCCCGCAGGCACCCCCTCGATGGACGGCCTCTGGGGCTATCTCGCGGAGCTCTCGGGAGTGAAGACGAAGCCCTTCGGCAACGCTTCGAGCTTCCACTCGAAGCTGATTGCCTGAGCGCCGCCATGTGATGTGGTCTCACTTCGGGAGCGGGTAGACGCACCTGCGGCCGGTGCTGTAGTCGACGTACTCTTCATTCGACAGGGAATCCGAGATGGTGCCCCCGCTCGCCTCTTTCCAGCAATCGTCCGTGAGCTCGTAACTCTTCGAGCCCGTGATTTCCATTCGTGTGATGAAGAGGCGATCTCCTGCGCGTGAGAACCCAGGTTGCGCCGCCGTCTTCGCGCCGGGCAGATCGTCAGAAGTCCATTTTCCGCCTTTGTAGCGGTGCACGACGCCTTCGTCGGAGAGGAGAATGAGGTCGTCTTTCGACGCCCCAATGATGGATTTCGCTCCGTACGTCCAGCTCGCGCCCTTCGGGAGGTCCAGGCTCTCCCACTTCAAAAGATCACTCGTGAAACAAATGGACCGCGGATCCAGGCTGGCGCCGACGATGCATTGCGAGACGATGGATCCATCGTCGAGATGATTTCCCAAGCTTCTCTTCGCATCGAGATCGGGAAGCTCTTCTCCGAGCACAATCTCGCTACCGTCACCGAGCGTCGCGTTGTAGCTCCCGTACTTGCCTGCCTTCGTCGTCCGCGCGACGAATGAAACCGCACCTGCGGCATCACGTGCGACGGCAGAGTAGTCCGTGCTGCTGCAACCCGTGGTCGCGCCGCACACGTCGAGAGTGAACGTGTCGATGGTCGTGCCTTTGATGCGCGCAGCTTTCCCACTCGCTTGATTGAGCCAGACTTCGTCGCCGACGACGCCGAGAAGAGTGGAGATCGACACCGTCCCAATTTCCTCGACGGCCTCGTCTTTCACTCGGAAAACTCCTTGGAAGCCCGCACCGTACGTGGATCCCGAAGCGACGATGATCGTCGCCCCTTCTTCGCGGAGGGGAATGACGAGGTTCATGGAAAGACCCTTGAGCTCCGGAACCTCCGTGCAGGACGAGGTCGGCGGCTTCACCGCCGTGGTCATCACGCAGATGTTGGGGGTAGCCGAGCCCGTGCACTGGTCGGCCTTGCAAACATAGCCGGAAGGACACGAGGTCGTATCCCCGGGCGTGCATTCAACCGTGCAGTATGCATTCTTTCCGCCGAGGCCCGCGCTGTCCCAGAGGCAAACGGTGTCGTCGTCGCACGCGGTGGATCCTTCGACGACGCAGAGCGGCTTGTTCGAGCCAGCGCCACAGCTTTGACCGACTAGCTTCGAGAAGGTCTTCGTCGCGCCGCCGGTACCTTCGCAAAACGTTCGTGCGACCGCGGGCTTGTTGTCTCCGGGTCCCGCATCTCCCGCTTTGGGACCGGGGTTGGAGCTGTCACTCGAAGCGCAATGCAAGAGCGTGGGAACGGCGACGAGTGTGGCGAAGAAGAGACGTGATGATTTCATGATGGAGACGCACAGAGCACCGTGCGTGCCAGAGGCCGACGCGCGCGAATCGCCCGCAAAACATCTCTCTTCACCTCGCGAATGTGAACGTGAGTTGTCGATCCGATCGAGGCTCGTTTACAAGCGTATTTTCGCGACGGGCACGACGACGTTTCTATTCAGGACGCTGCTCCAATACTCGTCTTAATCGTTCGCTCGACGGCGCGCGAAAGAGCGTCGATGGATTCTGGGCGGGCCGTTCCTCAATCGATATCCCCACTTGCAGACATTGTTCGCGCGAGCGTCGGCGCGATGAATAGTCGGATTTTGCGAGGCGTCTAAGAAGCGAAGTCGCTGTCCGACGAACGCAACAATGGGAAACCAAGAGCTCACTCTCACGATCGCCTCGAGCATTCTCTTCGTCGCTCTCGTGACGGTCCCGCTCGTGAACCTTCGTCGCGCGCGCATGCGGCTCGAGCTCTCGACCGCCACTCCGCCGCAGACGCAGACTCCCCTTCGCGCGAACATCGTCGCAGCGCTTCTCGCCGCCCTCGTCCCGCTCTCGGTGATCCCGGTCGCGAAGTCCAACGTAGAGCGGTTCTTTTTCCCCGCCAGTGCGGCGCTCATCGGAGTCGCTGCGGGGTTGGTGCTGACCTTTCGCAGCCGCGCGTTGGCTTCGGTGTTCGTGATGGCGTGGGTCGTACGCCTCTTCGCGGTTCCACTCACGGTCGTCGCCTCGACGCGTACCCTCGCCATTGCCGCACTCATCGACGCAAACGCTGCCGACGATTCTGGAGCTGCAGTCTCGCTCGCGATGGTCGCCTCCGCGGTCGGTTCGTGGCTATTTGCGATGGCT
>JAHFDV010000680.1 GCA_023248815.1 Myxococcales bacterium | reverse complement strand
AGCGCGGCGTGTTCTAAGGAGTACCGAAGATATGAAAGCAAAAGATCTACGTGAACGATCCCCCGAGGATCTGAAGGAGCTCGAGAAGAGCCTCCGCACCGACTACTTCCAGGCGCGCCTCAAGAACCACACGAACCGTCTCGACGACACGAGCACGATCCGCAAGTCACGCCGCGACCTCGCGCGCGTCCTCACGATCATCGCTGCGAAGAACACGGGCGCTGCGACCCCCGCCGAAGGCAAAGCCGAGAAGCCGGCGAAGAAGACCGCGAAAGCGGCCGTCGCAAAAGCTCCGAAAGCAGCGAAAGCTGCGCCGAAGACGGCAAAGAAGTCCGCCGCAAAGAAGGAAGGCTAACGAGTCATGGTTGAAAAGAAAGCACCAGCAGCAGCCGCGAAGGCCGCTCCCAAGAAGGCCGAAAAAGCTCCGTCCAAGACGGCAGGCGTTCCGGCCGCCGCCACCTCGAAGCGTGACGTGCACGAAGCCGGTCGCGGTTACCGCCGCACGATGGTGGGCCGTGTCATTCGCGACAAGATGGACAAGACCGTCGTCGTCGAGACCGTCAGCGCTCGCCGCGACGCCCTCTACGGCAAGTACGTTCGTACGCGCAGCCGCTACAAGGCTCACGACGCAACGAACCAATACAAGATCGGCGACCAAGTCGAGATCCGCGAGAGTGCGCCAATGTCGCGCGACAAGCGGTTCACGGTCGTTCGCCTCGTCAAGAAATTCATCGAGGAATAAAGGAAACCGCCATGATTCAAATGCGCACGACCCTCGAGGTCGCTGACAATTCCGGCGCGAAACGCGTCCAGTGCATCAAGGTGCTCGGTGGCTCGCGCCGCCGATACGCCGTGATCGGCGACGTGATCGTCGTTTCCGTCCAGGAAGCTTCGGCAGGTCAAAAAGTGAAGAAGGGCGAAACCGCCAAAGCGGTCGTCGTTCGCACCAAGCGTGAAGTTTCGCGCGCCGACGGCAGCCTCATCAAGTTCGATGACAACAGCGCCGTCCTCATCAACCCCCAGCTCGAGCCGATCGGCACGCGCATCTTTGGCCCGGTCGCTCGCGAGCTCCGCGGCAAGAAGTTCATGAAGATCATCTCGCTCGCTCCGGAGGTGCTCTAATGGCTTCGCGTTTGCGCAAGGGAGACACCGTTCAGGTGATTTCCGGCAAAGACAAAGGCAAGACGGGAACGCTTCTTCGCGTGCTCGAAGACGAAGGTAAAGTCGTCGTCGAAGGCATCAACGTCGTCAAGCGTCACACGAAGCCCAGCCCCCGTGCAGAAAAGGGCGGCATCGTGACCAAAGAGCTCCCGATCTTCGCTTCGAAGGTCGCTCTCCTCGATCCGAAAACGAACAAGCCCACGCGCGTTCGCTTCGAGGTCAAAGAAGGCAAAAAAGTTCGTGTTGCGACGAAGTCCGGCGAGACGGTCGCTTATCCCAAGGCAGGTAAGTAATGGCTGCGACGAAAACGGCCGGTAAGAAGCCCGGCAAAAAAGAAGCAGAGCGCGCGACCGAAAAGGAAGTGAAGGCGACCGCGACAGCGATCCCGGCACGCCAGGCCGAGCGCTACAAGTCCGAGATCACGGCTGCGCTCACCAAGCAGTTCGGCTACGCGAATCCGATGCAGGTCCCGCGCCTCCAGAAGATCGTGATCAACATGGGTCTCGGCGCTGCCGTCTCGAACCCCAAGATCATCGACGCCGCCGTCGACGAGCTCCGCGCCATCACTGGCCAGAAGCCTGTCGTCACGCGCTCGAAGAAAGCCATCGCAAGCTTCAAGCTTCGCGCCGGCCTTCCCATCGGCGCGATGGTGACGCTTCGTCGCGGTCAGATGTGGGAGTTCCACGATCGTCTCGTGACGCTCGCTCTCCCCCGCGTTCGCGACTTCCGCGGCGTCTCACGCAAAGGCTTCGACGGAGCCGGCAACTTCACGCTCGGCCTTCGCGAGCAGATCATCTTCCCCGAGATTGACTACGACCGCATCGACGTCATCAAGGGGCTCAACATCAGCTATGTCACGACGGCAAAGACCGACGAAGAAGGCCGCGCTCTTCTTCAACAGCTCGGCATGCCGTTCCGCGCCGCTTAACGAGAAGGGAAGTTTGAAATGGCACGAGCTAGTCAGTTCGCAAAATTGAATCAGAAGCCGAAGTTTTCGACCCGTCATCGGAGTCGTTGCAAGGTCTGTGGCCGCGCTCGCGGTTACTACCGAAAGTTCGAGCTTTGCCGCATTTGTTTCCGTGGTTTCTCGCTCCGTGGAGAGATCCCCGGCGTAACCAAAGCGAGCTGGTGAGGTAAGCCCATGATGACCGATCCTATTTCCGACATGCTGGCCCGTATCCGCAACGCGGCGACGGCCCATCACGACCGCATCGATCTCCCGCACTCCAACGTGAAGGAGAGCATCGGGCGCGTGCTCAAGTCCGAAGGCTTCGTCGACGACGTTCGCGTCAGCGACGGTGAAGGCACTCGTACCCTCACGCTCGTTCTCCGCTACGGGCGCAACCGCGAAGCCGCGATCGACGGAATGCGTCGCATCTCGACCCCCGGTCGCCGCGTGTACGTTGGCCATGACTCGATTCCGCGTGTTCGTAGCGGCCTCGGCGTGTCGATTCTTTCGACGAGCCGTGGCGTGATGACCGACAAGGAAG
>JAHFDV010000262.1 GCA_023248815.1 Myxococcales bacterium | reverse complement strand
GTACTCGGCGGAGTCCACGGGCTTTACCGTGGCCCTTTTCGCGCGCTTCCCTTCTTCGGAAAGTAAGACGAAGATACTGCGAGGCCGGTCTAGTCGCGGCCCCGCAGTACGCCCCATGAAACTCGCCTCACTCCCAACGGAACGCCGCCAGCCCGCGTGGCTTCTCGAAGCGATCTCGATCGGAAATCGGTTTCACTTCCGAGCTCGCAATCCTTGGCTGCACAATCTTGTCAACGTCGGCATCTGCTCGGCGCTAGTCGCAGCGATCGCCCTCGTGCTCAGTCTTGCGCCGCACGTTCCGATGGCTCTCTATCTTCCACTCGGCGGCGTGGCCCTCGGAGTGCTCTTCTTCTGCGTCATCATTCTCGTCGTGCACGAGGCGTCGCACGGCATGTTCGTCATCAGTCGCGTCCGCTCGCGGGCGGTGAGGTGGAATCGAATCGCCGGATGGATCGTCTCCGTGCCCTTTTCGATCAACTACGCGCGCCACTGGGAAGAGGGACACCTCATTCATCACGATCGGCCACTGGCGAAGGATGATCCGCAGTCGGTCAATCTCTACGTCGGACCCAAGCTCCGACAGATGATCGTCTGCATGCTCTTCGTCCCGGGCTACGTGTTCATGTGGAACCCGAGCCGTGCGTACAAGACCCATCGATTCTTGCCGTTCGCCAATGCGCTCTTCTGGGTGATCGCGGGAAGTCTGTCGGTCCGATCCTTTGGCTGGTCCACCCTCGGCGCGCTCCTCATCGGCTTTCAGGTGCTCGGCGCGTTGAATCAGGTGAAAGGGTCGCTCGAGCACGGCGGTGAGATCGGATACGAGGCGAATCGCAATTTCCGCTCGCGCACGTCGCTGTTTCCGTTCCGCTGGCTGATCATGCCGTTCAACATCAGCGTTCACTTCGAGCACCATCTGAATCAGAGCGTGCCGTGGTACGCGCTGATGAAATATCACCGCGCGCTCCGCGGCGTCGTTCCCGCGGCGTTGCAAGGCGACGTCTTCAACGAACGCATCTTCGCGCAGCTCATGGGCCGGAAGGGCGGTCTATCGGCGGAAGCGCGAGAAGCCGCGGGCCTCACGTCGGAAGGGTGAGACTCGTTCGCCAGCCGTGAAGATTCGCAAGGCTGAAGTCGGATCTACGGGACGAACGCGAAGATGCCGGCAGCGTTGGGTAGGGCGAGTAGCCACGGTCCAGGACGTAAGCTGAGCTCGCGAGCTCGAGCTTCGCAACAAAGCAGTAACGACTTACGAGGCGGGCGTCTCGGACTGCTCGGCGGTGGTCTCAGTAGGCGCCACGGGCTCGGCAGCTGGCACGGCCTTCGGTTTCGGATGCGGCGTCTTGGGCGCGTGGACGAGGAAGCTCTTCTGCCTAGCCATGTTTTGCTGCATGACCCAGTGGTTTGCGATCGCTTGTTTGCCGCCAAATTTTGAAGCCATATCTCTACTCCTCTAGTCGCTGAGCTCCTTTGTGGCCGCGATCCGGCCTCCGAGCAAGCGCTACGAGGAGAAATCTGCGTGATGTCGCCCGGGTCGAGGGACGCGGAGCGCGGCATCTCACGAAAATTCCGCTCTCGTGAAGGATTCGCCTCCCTCGGCAAACGCTCCAGGAACGGCGGATTCGCCCTACCCTGGCTTCGGGGCCTCGAGGGGGGCCTCGTGCAAACGCGCACGCGCTACGCTGACGAAAGCGATGCCTCACATCGACGTCACCGAATTGGTCCGCACTCAGCTCGCGCGCGATGAAGTGCGTTGCGCGCGCTATCCCGGTTTGTTCGAGCACAAGGTCGAGCGCATGCGGCCATCACCACTCGCGTTTCTTCGTGGCTCGGCCCCTCTCTTCTATTCGATTCTTCGTTCCGAGCCAGACCTCGCCCGTGGTCCAAGTGGCAAGGGATGGATCACGGGCGACCTTCATCTCGAAAATTTCGGTGCGTATCGGCCCGCTTCTTTTGCCGAGGAGGTGGAGAAGAAACATGCCGCGCGCGAAAATGTCGTCTTCGATTTGAACGACTTCGACGAAGCGGTGATTGGTCCTTGGTATCTCGATGTCTTGCGCCTTGCGACGAGCTTTCTTCTCGCGGGTCGCGAACTGTCGGCGTCGGGGGCAGACGTGATCGAGCTCGCGGAGGCGCTCATCGAGAGTCATGCGGAACACGCGTGCGCCGAGCGGAGCTTGCCGAAGACGCCGCGACCCATCGAAGAGCTTCTCGCTGCAGTCGCAGGGCGCTCACGCGCACGATTGCTGGGCGCGCGCACCAAGGTCGTGCACGGGAAGCGCAAGTTCGTCCGTGGTCCGCGCTATCGCGACATTCCGACCGCGATCGAACAGCAGGTGCGCGCATCATTTGCAAAATACACAGAACACCTTCCCCCTCACGAAGAGCTCTCGCGCGAGCAGACCGAAATCCTCGACGTCGCTTTTCGCGTGGCCGGCACGGGAAGCCTCGGAAGCTTTCGCGTTGGGGTGCTCACGAAGGGGAAGGGCGGCCAAGACGGCGCCTGGATCTTCGACGTGAAAGAGCAGGGGAATCCTTGCGCCGAAGCTCTCCTTGGCCGACAAACATTGCGTGGTGCAGCACGCGTCGTCGCGGCGATCGAGTGTTCGCTCGCGCGTCCACCGCGCTCGTTGGGGACGACGAAGCTCGCGGGACGGTCGATGCTCGTGCGAAGGCTGACGCCGCAGGAAGACAAGCTGATGCTCTCGAAGCTACGCTCGGCAGATCTCTTGCCGCTCGCGCGCTATCTCGGCGCACTCACGGGCACGGCACATCGACGCGGAGCTACGTCGCCACCGAAGAAGCCGTGGAACAAAGTCGAACGTGGCCAAGTCATCGAACACGCGATCACGTTTGCGGGTCTTCATGAAGCCGCGTATCTCGCGATGTGTCGCTTTGTGGCAGCGAAGCCGACCGCCTCGCGAAGGCGCTGAACGACGCTCATGCGAGACGTGCCGGACGCTCGTATGATTAAGCCGGCGTAAATTCCTTGGTTTTCGGTGCACGTCGGCGTTTGGAATCGTGGTCTTGAACGTGCGCGAAGCGAATGCGGTTCGACGGTCGACAGCGGGCAATCGCGCAGTAGAATGCTGCCGGCCCATGGTCCTCTCGCGGCGCACTCTTCTGACCTGTACCCTCTTCTTGGCGTGCAGCTCGGCCGCGCCCCGCGCTGTCGAGAGCGAGCCCACCGATGAAGACGACGAGGCCGACGCTGCGACGACGGAGGAGCCCAAAGAGCCCATCGACTTCGTGGACGCCGCGACTCCACCACCATCGACGAAGGACGGCGGTTGTTCGGCCCCCGTCGACATGTTCATTCAGCTCGATCGCTCGACGAGCATGGCGACCGACACGTATCCGGACGGCAACATCGGAGACACGCACACGAAGTGGTCGCGCGCGATCACTGCGCTCTCGGGATACTTCCACTCGACCACGTCGACGAGCCACGCCGCAGCGCTCCAGTTCTTCCCGAAGAAAGACTTCACGACTCCGATGTGCGCGACCGGCAAGAGCTACGACATCTCGCGCATCCCTGGCGGCGGTCTTTACAAGACACTGCCCTCCGGCGCGTTCGACAACGAGTTGAATGCCGAAGCGCCCGCGCCCGTGAACACGCTTCCGACACCCGTCGAAGCGGCTCTTCGCGGAATGATCACGTACACGGCCACGAACCGCAATCCCGGCCGCGTGACGATCGGCGTCCTCATCACGGACGGCTCGCCGACCGCATGCGACTGGGACGTCGATCACCTTGCCGCCTTGATCAAGGCGCATCGCGATGCGACGAAGATTCGCACGTACGTGATTGGCATGACCGGCGCGAGCTTCCCGAATCTCGAAAAGCTTGCGATCGC
The DNA here is from genome assembly GCA_023248815.1 of Myxococcales bacterium. Taxonomy (GTDB): domain Bacteria; phylum Myxococcota_A; class Polyangia; order Polyangiales; family Polyangiaceae; genus JAHFDV01. The sequence continues at coordinate 4,156 of JAHFDV010000262.1, read as the reverse complement.
TGGCGGCGGTCCCATCCACCCCGACAACATGCCGGGAATCACCAACGCGTGCGGTGGTCTGACTTCGATCACGTCCTGCCAACACTGGAACGTCGCCAGCGGCGACCCGAACGTCTTCACGGCGGCGCTTTCGGCCATTCAAGATTCGGCCGACGGCTGCAAGCCGGGTGGCGGCGTGCCGAACTAGAGGCCAGTTTTTTGCGCGCCGGACCGCAGAACCTTCTGCGCTCGCGCCTCTTTTCTGAAAATGGAAAACGTGGCCGCGCTTGGTCGTTCGAGGTCGAATGACTCCGCGAAAAATATGGGCCAGCAAACGGTGCTAGGCTCGCGGAAGTTCGGGTGGGGAAAATAGAAGACCGCTGGGGGTCTCGTTCGCACAAGCGAGTGAGTCTTCTCCGCGCGTGCCGCATTCCTCATGCCGCAAGTCGCTCTGCTTTGCGCGTGGATCGCGCCGGAAATCTCTGCGCTCGAGCTCGAGGTCGAGACGATCCAGGCGCGCAAGAAGGTGCTCGAACAGCGAACGCGCGAGTCAGAGCGACTGAAGGCAGTCTTCGCAGTCGGCGAAGTCGATGCCGTCGCGATGGAATGCCGGTTGATCTTCGACAGTCCGCGAAGACCAAGATGACGAGACTGCCACGAGAACAGACGGAGGAACGATGAAGGTCCACTCACCGCAAGCGGTCGCCACGAAAACATCTACCGGCATTCGGGGGTTCGACGAGATCACCGAGGGAGGGCTGGCGAAGGGCCGTACGACTCTCGTAATGGGAGGAGCCGGCTGCGGCAAAACCGTCTTCGCTCTTCAATCGCTCGCTGCGGGGGCGAACACTGCGAAAGAGCCAGGCATCTTCGTGGCATTCGAAGAGCCCGTCCGGCAGATCCTCGCGAATGCGGCAAGCTTCGGCTGGGATCTCGTGAATCTGTCCAAGAAGAAGATCTTCTTCTTCGATGCGCGCCTGTCTCCGGACATCGTGAAGGCAGGCGAGTTCGATCTCGTGGGCATGCTCGGGATGCTCAAAGCGAAGGTGCAAGAGATTGGTGCCAAGCGCATCGTCTTCGACGGAATCGACGTTTTGTTGAGTCTCCTCGACGATCCGAACGCCGAGCGTCGTGAGGTTTATCGCATCCGAGACTGGATGAGCGAGATGGGTCTCACCGGCATCATCACCCAGAAGGTCGGCGCGCATGAGGACGAGCGGCGTCACAGCTTTCTCCAATTCATGGTCGACTGCGTCGTCATTCTCAGACATCAAGTGGACGACGGAACCGCATTCCGCTCGCTGCGAATCATGAAATATCGCGGCTCCAGTTTCTCGGGCGGCGAGTTTCCCATCACGCTCGACACGCGCGGGATGTCACTGTCCCATCGCGGTCCCGTCGAGCTCGCCTACAAGGTGTCGAACGAGCGCATTTCGTCCGGACTGTCACGCCTCGACACGATGCTGAGCGGCGGATACTTCCGCGGCAGCATCATTCTCGTCTCGGGAGCGCCCGGAACGGCCAAGTCTACGCTGTCTGGGCTTTTCGCCGAAGCGGCTTGCGAGCGCGGCGAGCGAACGCTCTACGTCAGCTTCGACGAAGGCGCCGATCAGATCTCGCGCAACCTGCGCTCCGTTGGCATTCGACTCGCTCCGCACCGGCGCTCGGGTCTCCTCAAAATGTTTTCGACTCGTACGCATGGGCGCAACATCGACGAGCAGTTCATTGCACTCCAAGAGATGGTGCTTGCGTTCGAGCCGCGGTGTCTCGTCGTCGATCCATTCTCCACGCTGTCCAGCAAGAATGTGCATCATGCAGCGGTCGATACCGCTCAGCAGTTTTTGGACTTCTTGAAGACGCGACAAATCACGGTAGTGAACACGTCGTTGATGGACGGCCTTGCCACCACCAACGAAGCCACGGCGACCGCGATCTCCACGGTCGCCGACACATGGATCCATCTCTCTTACTTTGCTCAAGACGGGGAACGAAATCGCGCCCTCACAATCGTGAAATCGCGTGGCATGGGACACTCCAATCAAGTACGTGAGCTCACGCTTTCGGAGAAAGGGGTCGATCTCGCGGACGTGTTCATCTCTCAGGGCAAGGTGCTGATGGGCGTTGCGCGCTGGGAATGGGAGCAGCGAGAGCTCGAGCAAGAGAAGCGCGGAAGGCTTGCCAGCGACCAGCGAAGGCTGCAGTTGGAGATCGCCCAGGCCGAGGCCGTCGCTCGAATCGAGGTCATGAAGAAGGAGATGGACGGACGAGACGCCGAGCTCGCCAGGCTGTTGAAGACGGTGGGAGCTGCGGCAACCCTCTTCGATAGCGATCGCGCGGTCCTCAAGAAGATGCGTCGGGCCGACGAGGACGCGGGACCTCACGCCAAGACGAGGCCTACCAAAAAGCACCCAATCAAGCCGGCGAAGGTCCGGCGCTAGATGACCAAAGCGGTTCCCGTCGCCGTCCGACAGAAGTTTCGTCTCTATGTTGCAGGTCGCGCGCCGAACTCGACCCGTGCGGTCGCCAACATCAAAGCGATCTGTGCGGAGCACTTCGCGTCCCATCACGATCTCGAGATCGTCGACATGCTGGAAGTGCCGCTTCGTGCGCTCGCCGACGGCATCGTCGTCACTCCCACGTTAGTGAGGTTCTCGCCGCTTCCAGAACTACGAGTAATCGGGACGCTCGCCGATACGCACGAAGTGCTTCTCGCGCTGGGAAAATAGACCTAAGAGAGAGGCGTGCAACGCTCGCAAGGAAGCTCCCCCGCGCCCGATCTCCCGATCTGGGCGACCCTCTCGTTGATCGCAGCCACCACGCCCGCGGAGCTCGCCGAAGAAGCTTCCCAGCTCGGGCTTCGCGCCGAGGTCACACGAGATGGTCGCCTTCAACTTCCAGGAGGTTTTCTTGCATGGCTCGAAGCGGAGACGTTTCCTTCCAATCTCGCGGACGAATCGGCCGCGCAGACGGAGGTGCCGTTCGGACCGATGTCGCTTCACGTCTCTGGCGGAACGAACGAGCTCGAGTTCCAAGCGCACAATCAGCCGGCCGACTTGAGGCGGCTCATGCGGCAAATGCGTGACGGCGTTTCGACGATGGCTGGCGAGACACCGCGCATCCTCTCGAATGCAGGAAAAAAAGTCGAAGAGCTCACGGCCATCCTGCGCGTCCTCCACCCATTGACGGCGAGTGTCGTGCTCCCTCGCGCCAATTACATCTCTTTTTCGTCCGCCGAATTCGAAGCGATGGCCGCGGCGTACGAAGGTCACGCGCACTTTCCGCTCTACGTATTTTCGAAAATACGAAAAGTCAAAACCGGTGCTTATGCCGTCTCGACGGGGCTCTTCGTCTTCGGGCTTCCCGAGATCGCGATGCTTCTCTGGACCAGTCGTCCACCGCTCGAATTCGTGCGCGCTCTCGGGCACATCGAAAACGAGATGATCTCCGAAGGCTGGTGGCCCGAACACGGCGCGAAGTTCTCGACCGACATCGGAGACGTGCGCCTCGAACGTGTCGTCGACGCCGTTCTCGCGATTCCAGTCGAGTACTCCATCCCCGAAGAGACGATTCGTACCGTTCGTCATCGGTTTGCGATCGAGCGTTGTGCGATTGGCTCGTTCGGTCAGGGCCAACTGCATCGACTGGTCACGGAAGACGGCCTCGCCGTCGATCATCACGTGCTGCGCGAAGGCGAGAGCGTGGCGGTGACGAACGGACTCTCCTTGAAGGCGCAACCCGGCGGGACCGCCAAAGACGGCAACGACTACGTCGAGGCAGCCGTCTTCAGTGAGCGTCTCGGACCTTGGGCCAACGAATGGCTCGCGTGGTTCGCCGCGGTGCTGAACGGCCACGATGGCTCGAAGCCGGTCAAACCGATGGATCGCCTCGCATTGCCCGAGCCGAAAGAGGGAATCGCGGGCATGATCGTCTGGCCCATGGGTTACTTCAGCCCATACGCCAAGAGCTCCGACGACGCCGACGCAACACGCGTGAATCTCTTTGGCCTCGTGCCCATCCTCGAAGAAGAGCTCGCGCTCTTTCGGGAAGACCCGTCCGCGCAACAGCGATGGACAGAAGAGCGGCGTGCGAAACGAGATCTCGAGGAGATTCACGGACGCTGGTCACGCACGGCTTGAGGGCTCATTCGCTCGCGTAAAGCCCAGGCTTTCGGCCTTCT
>JAHFDV010000261.1 GCA_023248815.1 Myxococcales bacterium | reverse complement strand
CGTCCGTCCACTCCATGCCTTCGTGCATCTTCGTTTCACCGAGGCCTTGCGCGACGAGGTCGTCGAGCATCTTTTTGGCAGCCGTCGGATCTGCACGGAAAAGGGACCAACCGCGCTTCGAGTCGTCCGGAAGGAAGCTGATGACTTCGTCGATGTGACCGACGAGGAGCCATGACGTATCGACGTAGACGGGCGGCTGAATCGCCTGGGATTCGACCATCTTCTCGAAGACGAGGTCCGGGTGGAACTTCGGAATGTGTCCGCGAATCACGCGGCCCAGTGGATATTTTGCCTCGCCGTTGGTGTAGGGCGGAATCGTCTCGAGATTGCCGAACGAGTTCAGGCTGTCCATCTCGTCGTTGTGCGTGGGATCGAACGCGAGCACACCGGCCGCATCGGGACCGCGAAACTTCGTGAAGACGATGTCGCCTGCGGGGCGAAACACGGGCTTCGTGTCGCTGTTGCCGTACCAGGTCGCGTAGTTCGCGGAGTGGATGAAGACGCGAATCGTATGGGGCCCCGTCGCCGCCGGCATCTGCATATATGCCGTCTCGAAGTAGTCTTGTGCCCACGTGTCGTCGGGATCGAGTGCGATCGCGGGTGGCAACTGCAGCGTGCTCGAGAACGCCGTGAGCGCCGTCGTGAACGACTTCTGTTCGCGGAACGACAAGTTCGAAGAATAGAGCTGCTCGGGCGCGTCGAGATGCGACGGGAAGATCACGGGCGCTTCTTGGAGTGCGAGCGTGTCCGATCCGAGCAGTTTCGCGCCCGACTTGATCTCGAGTGTAATCTGCACACTTCCGTCCCACACTTCCGTGTCTCGTACGATGTCTTTGCCTTCGACGCGAAGCTCCAGGCCGCTGCGGATCTCCGCCGCGGTGAACGTCGTCGTCGCAGGGTCGAACGCGACCCAGCCCTCGCCATCTGGACGAAACAAGCGAATGTTGGGCAAGGCCGCTTCGGAGACGGCGAGTGTGGCGACGGCGTCGTCGGGCGCGCCCTTCCACGCTGCAATCTTGAGCGGCGCGAGGTCCAGAAGATCGTCGGCGCCGTTGATGACGTCGTCGGCGGCGTCGTTACAGGTGGCGAGCGTCACCGTGTCTCCCTTGGTTGCGCACGCCCCTTCGTCGTCGTCGATGTTTGCGAGAAAGATCACGCCGCGCGTCGCATCCGCCGTGCCGTGATTCTGAAACTCCGTGGGATCGCCTTCGTCGATCTTCCCGTTGCGATTGCTATCGGCGAGGAGCTCGACGTTCGGACCGGCTTCGGGCGAATCGCCGCAAGCGATGGCGAAGGAGAGGAGGACGAGGGGGCAAAGAGCGGAACGCTTCATTCAGAGCCTTTCTGCAGCGCACATCCAAACGACGAACGCGGAAGCTCAAATGTTTAGAACGCGACGGGGCGATTGCAAACCGAAGTGCGCGAGATCAGACCGTTTGTAAAAGAAAGCAACACCTCCGAGCGGAAACTTCTCGTGAGAGTGCGTGCGCGTTGCATCTCGCGACGCGCGAGTCACCGAACACCGAATGAGGCTCGTGGGCGAACGTTGCACTTCACGGTGCTGGGTCGAAGCGCTGATCGAACGTGAGTCGCTTGTTCGGGCGCCGACTCTTCAGTGTTTTGCGGTCGGCTTGACCGACTTTTCGACGAGCATCGCGGGAAGCGGCAACGGCTGACGGCTGAGATGCCATTCGAGTGTGATGTTCATCGGTGCTCCGCCCACGTCGTTCACCGTCGTGAGCTTTCCTTCGGCGGCAGCCGGGAGCGCTTCCGACTCGAAGGTGTTCGTCGAAACGAACTTCACGCCGTTCTTCGCATCGCCATCTTCGAACTTGCGTTCGATCTTTTTGGAGGTCGCTGCGAGATCCACGAGGGCATAGTGCGTCGTCAACGCGCTCTTTCCTTCGCCTCTTGGAACCTTCTCGTCGCGCGGCTCGATTGCGCTCCAGCTCGCGCCTTTTCCGACCGCGTCCGCGGGAAAACTTGCCGTCGACCATCCCAGCGCCGAGGCGAAGCCCACCATGACCTTCTCGTCTGGACGAAGGAAGGGAGCGATTTGCAGCTGTCCGTTCTCCGAAAAGATGAACGTGAGCGCGCGCCGATCGACCGCGGTGGTCACGCGGCAATCGGTCGTGCACGGGCCCATAGCCGCCTTCGACTCGGTCGCGTGAAATTCGTACGAGACACCAGCCGCCGAGCGCGTTGGCTTTCCTTCGAAGATCGCAGTCGCGACGAGTGTCTTCTCCTCGTTTTTGTACGCTTCCTTCTGCTCGATCGTCAGGAACAGTTTCGTTACCGCTCCCTCCTCGGCGCGCGCGGGAGTGATTACGCGTTTCTCCGTGGCATCGCCGGCCGAATCGAGGTGCACGGCGATGCCCGTCTCGCGCGTGACGACCAACGAGTTACAGACCTTCTCCACGAAGGCGCGCGCGTCGTTGGCGTGAGCGGGCTCGACCTTTTCAGTCGCCATGCATTCGAGCGTCTCGGGACCGAGCTCCACGATGTGATGCGCCGTCGTGACTCCGTCGCTGGATCGATGAACGACCTTGTAATGGCCGGGCGTCCGTTCATCGACGAGGAACTGTTCATCGCCGAAGAACTTCTTGATGCGCGCGATCGCGTCGTCGAAGTTCAGCGAGATGATGCGCGTGACGTCGACCTTTGCGTCGACGCCTGAGACGAGCCATGTGGCTTTGTTGTCGTGCACCGAAGGTTTTGCCGTGGAAGGAGCCTCGAGCTGAACGTCGAATCCTTGCAGGCTCACTTTCTGCGACGAAGTGGCCAGCGCGGCCGACTGCGCGCTGTCTTTGGGGGTGCACGCATTCAATGCGGGAAACGCAACGGCGGCGAGAAGCGAGACGGTTCGTCGAAGGTGTGGCATCGCCCCCAAAGTAGCGCGGTCACCGCTTTTGCCGGAACCAGAATCTGCGGCCTTCTTGCCTCTCACCTGCCCTTCGCAACGTGCCAATTTGCCTCATCGCGAAAGCCCCTTCCTCTTCTATAGTGCCGCGCCTACGAACGCCTGTCCGACCAACAAATGCGCTCTTCCTTCATCACAACTTTCGCGGCCTCCGCACTCACCTTCTGCTTGGCGACGAACGACGCGCACGCAGACGACGACAAGCGCCCCAAGCAAGACTACGGGCATCCCGCACCGAAGACCGACGCTGGCGACGTCCTGGCGTGGCCCGCGCGCGTCGTCCTCTTCCCGCTTTGGCTCATCAGCGAAGGTCTCTTGCGCCAACCGATTGGTGCAGGCGCTCGCGCGATCGAGCGCAACAACGTCGTCGACACGTTGGAAGATTTTTTCACGTTCGGCCCGCACGACAACGTCACGCTCTACCCTTCGGCCCTCTTCGATTTCGGTCTTCTTCCAAGCGTGGGCGCCAACCTCGCGTGGACCGAATTGGGTTCCAAGAAGAACACCCTTCGCGCGCACGTTGGCTTTTGGGGACCGGATTGGGTCGTGCTCAGCGGTACAGATACGTACGACCGCACGCCGAAGGAGCACTTGCACTTCAGCGCCTCCGTCACGCGCCGTCGCGACATTCCCTTCTACGGAATTGGTCCTCGCAGCGCGCAAAACGCGCGTGTTCGCTATGCCGCGCAGACCTTCGAGATCGCGCCAGGGTACACGCACGACTTTTGGCGTTCGAGCAACATCACGACTTCTGCCGGATTTCGCGGTCTCGATTATTTCGATGGAACGTGTTGCGGGGACAACAGCCTCCGCGACGAGATCAGAAACGGCACGCGCGTTGCGCCGCAGGGATACGATGATCCTTATTACGGCGGCTTCCAGCGCATCGCGATTTCAATCGACTCGCGGAGGCCGCGCCCTGCCCCCGGCACAGGCGTTCGTATCGAGGCGCACGAAGAGACGATGTTCGATCTCGCGCGCACGGGCGGCGGCACGCCGAGCTCGTGGATTCGCTGGGGCGGCTCCGCGGGCGTAGCAGTGGATCTCACGGGCACGCAGCGCGTCTTAGCGCTCAGCATCGACGCCGAGCTCGCCGAAGCAATGCAAGGCAAGATGCCCTTCACTGAATTGGTCGCTCTCGGTGGCGACACGCTCATGCCCGGCTACATTCGCAATCGTTTGCTCGGACAAAGCGCCTTGGTCGCGACGATGCAATACACGTGGCCAATCTGGGTGTTTCTCGACGGCGTCGCCACCGTATCTGCGGGCAACGTTTATGGAGAGCGCTTCGCCAACTTCACGGTGGACAAGTCACGATTGAATGCAGGTATCGGCGTACGCTCGAACGGCGATCGCGCCTCTGGTTTCGAGATTCTCGTCGGCGGCGGAACGGATCCGCTCGACGAAGGATTCAAGGTCAGCTCATTCCGCTTTCTCGTGGGGTCGCATCATGGCTTTTGATCGCTTCGGCAAGACCATTCGCACTCCCCTCGCTCTCGTTGGGGTCGTCCTTGGACTCGGCGCCTGCGCGCACTCTGATCCGCGTGTCTACGCGCTTCGCGATCCGGTGTGGCGCGATCAGGATCTCGACAACATCAAGCTCGACTGCAAAGGCAAAGACGCAAAGGCGAGCCCCTGTATCGAAGAATACCGCTCCTACTTCGCCTGGGACGCGGCCGACAACACGATCTTCCGTCCGCTCAGCGAAGCACTCATCTTGAAAAAACGCGGCGACGCGCAGAACGTCAACGCGTTCGACGAAGTGCCCGACTCGAGCTGGTTCACGAATCGCATCGGCGCGCACCCGATGACGGACCAAGAGGTCTTCGACGGCTACTGCAAGCCCGGAAAGACGCTCAACTCCGACCTCCCCGACGGGTCATGGCTCATCGATCACGGCAAAGACAACGGCGCGAACCCCGGGTTCCGCGTGAAGTCCGACGACGAGAAGTACATGCTCAAGCTCGACAACACCGACGACAAGCAGGGCGAACGCGCCACTGCGGCGACGGCGATTGCGGCACGCTTCTATCACGCGATGGGTTGGTGGGCGCCGTGCGATGCCGTCGTCTATTTCCGTCGCTCGCTTTTGAAGCTCAAGCCGGGCCTCGAAATCAAAGCGAACGTCGGCAAGCCGAAGAAGTTCGACGAGAAGCTCCTCGACGAGCTCCTGTCGAAGACATCGCGTCGCGGCGAGCTCTATCGCGCGACGGCTTCACGTTGGCTTCCCGGTAAACCGCTCGGCCCCTTCATGTATGACGGCACCAAAGACGACGATCCGTCGGACGTGATTCCGCACGAGCACCGCCGCGATCTTCGCGGAGCGCGCGTGATTGCGGCCTGGCTCAATCACTTCGACTCGCGCGAGCAGAACTCGATGGCGACCTGGATGGAAGACGAGACGGACAAGTCGCGTGGGCACGTGCGCCACTGGTACATCGACCTCGGAGATTCTTTCGGCAGCGAATGGACGCTCGAAGGCTTCTCGCGGCGCTTCGGTCACGCGTACATGCTCGACGTTCCGTACGTCACCGAAGACTTCCTGAGCTTCGGCATTCCGCAGCGTCCTTGGGATCGCAACTATCGCGAGCCCACGGCGCCGATCTTCGGATTCTTCAGCGAGAAGGATTTCGATCCCGATCATTGGCGCGGCGAATACCCGAACCCGGCATTCCAGAATCTCGCGGAAGGCGACGCAGCTTGGGCCACACGAATCGTCGCTCGTTTCTCACGCAGCCAGATCGAAGCGGCAGTCAAAGCGGGGGATCTCACCGAGCCCGCCTACAGCGACTTCCTCGTCCGCGTGCTCGTGGATCGTCAGCGCACGCTCATGCTGCGCTATTTCAAGAAGCTTTCGCCCGTCACCGATGTCGAGGTCACGCCCGATCAAGTGTGCGCAGTCGACCTCGCGCGAAAGACCGAGACTTGGCCCGTGAACTCGTTCCGTTATCGCGCAGCGGTCACGCGCGGCAACGAAGATCGCGGTTCACTCGTTCCAATCACCGTCAGTGCCGAAGGCAAACTCTGCATGGCGGTGTCCTCGAGACGGCCCGACGGCGGCGCGCCCGACAACGCCGAATCTCGTTATGCCGTGTTGCGCATTTCGAACGGCGTCTCGGAGCGGCCCCTCGAAGTGCACATGTACGATCTCGGGCCGAAGCGCGGCTTGGTCATCGCGGGCATCGCGCGCGAGTAGGGGCCTCCCTCGCTCCGCCTTTTACTGTTGCAATCGAAGGCGAGCGACGAGCCGCTCGGGCAACCGTTCAGCCATCGAGCTCGGCGAGCTCGGCGTCGAGTCGGCGTTCGAGCTCGTCGTCCGCGCGAGCCCCAGGTGCGCTCGGTGTTTCGCCGATGATCGCGGTCTTGCGGACGCGCCGCCGAAACGACAATGCGAGCACAACTCCGGCACTCACGATGAACGCTGCGATGATCAACCCCATTCGTTCACTCGGTCCCGCACTTCGCGCTGCGATCACTTTCTCTCCGTAGCGCGCAACGAGATCCGCTTGAATGCTCGGCTCGCTCTCCCCCTTTTCAATGCGCGCCTCGATCTCGTGTCGTAACGTTCTCGCGAGATCCGATTCGTGGATGTCGAGCGTCCCCTCGTAACAGCAAGGCGCCCACAGACGCGATTCGAATGCGCGGGCGCTCGGAGGGACCGCCCAGCTCGGGAGAGCGATGCTCGTGATCGCGACGATGAGCAGCGCCGAGGGGATTCTTCGCAAAAGGCGGAGGGCGACGGCGCTCATACGGCAAGGGTAGGTGCGATCGCTGGTGATTTCCCTGCGGTGATTTGTCGCAGACCACTCACCTTTGAGGTCAACCTCTAGCTTCCAGGGCAAAGACGACGAGCGTTCGCCCCAGCGGAAGCCCGCAGGGTCTCGATGCGCTCGCGCTTCACCCCTGCGCTGTAGGCCGCACGATGATCTCGCCGACGTCCACGTCGTCAGGCTGTTCGATCGCAAACGCAATCGCGCGGGCGATCGCGTCTGGTGAGATGGCCATCTTCGCGATCCCGGCGACGACTTGCACTTTGGCGGCCCCCTCCTTCATCGCGTCGGCCAACTCCGTTCGAACGAGGCCAGGCGACACGACCGTAACGCGCAGCCGTTCCCCGGCCTCCTGGCGCAACGACTCCGAAATCGCGCGTACGGCGTTTTTGGTGCCCGCATAGACGCCCTGCGTGGGCACGATCTTGATGCCGGAGGTCGAGAGCACGTTCACGAAATGTCCAAAACCTTGCGCACGGAAGAGCGGAAGCGCCGCTGCGATCCCGTAGAGCGTGCCTTTGAGATTGACGTCGATCATTGCCTCCCAGTCCTCGACGCGGAGCTCGTCGAGCGGTGCGAGATGGGCGATGCCCGCATTGTTCACGAGCACGTCGAGCTTGCCATGTCGCTCGCAAGCGACTTTCACGAGGTTTTCGACGTGCGCACGCTTCGTCACGTCGGTCACGACACAAGAAGCCGCGCCTCCAGCCTCGGTGATCTTTGCGACGAGGGCGTCGAGACGATCGATGCGGCGGGCGCCGAGAACGACACATGCGCCACGACTGGCGAGACGAAGCGCGGTGGCTTCGCCGATTCCACTGCTCGCGCCCGTTATGGCGATGACCTTGCCGGAGATTCCGTTGAATTCGTTCATGGACGGAATAAAGCGCAACTGTCTCTCTTCATCTTGGCGATTCTTGCAACTGCGCTCCATCCCGAGGAGCTCGCAAGAATCCTCAAGGCGAGAACGCAAAGCGGCCCTACGCTAGAGAGCGTGGTCGCCTTGATCGAATCGCTCGCGGTCTCGACGGACGGCATTCGTGCCATCCGCTGGACGACGCACGAGCTCCACATCGGAATGAAAGAGGCTTACACCTTCGCAGAAGTCGAAAGCGGCTCCTCGGAATGGGCCAGCGGCAGGGACACGTGGACGGCGATTTCCGGCTCGATACAGCTGCAGCGTCCAGGAGATGTGTGCCGCGACCTTCCTCACGAACAGAGCATTCGTCAGGTGATCACAATCGCGTCGAGCGTCGTCGAAGACGTCGTCGCCCGAGCGCGTTTTCATTCGCAAATCGAACGCGAGGATCCACGAGGCGCTCCGTTTCGACGACTTCA
>JAHFDV010000260.1 GCA_023248815.1 Myxococcales bacterium | reverse complement strand
GGCCGCATAGCGATCGATCTCGGCGGTCTCGAGCGCACGCATCGTCACGTCGGTCGTGACAATCTCCCGATGAAGATCGGCGCCGACACCCACGACGAAGCACGTAGCGACGAAGTGCGTTTTTCCGGAGAGCGCGACGAGCATGGCTCTCGCTTGTTCGACGCTCTCGGGTTTGCCGAGAATCGCGTCGTCGAGAATGACGCTCGTGTCGGCCACGAGAACGACGTTGCGCGCGTGCTGCTTCGCAATGGCTTCGAACTTGAGAGCGGTCACCCGCTCGAGGTAGGCGCGCCAAGCCTCCCCATCGTGTACGGATTCGTCGACCGCGGGAGTCGCGACCTCGAATTCGAAGCCCAACGTACGCAAGATCTCTCGCCGCCGCGGAGACCCACTTCCGAGAACCAGCGCCATTGCGAGGGACCATATCCGATGATCCGCGGTCATGAAATGCGGTACGGTGCCCGCCTCGTGAGATTGCGCGACTTTGCATTCTTTGCTGCGTGTGTGCCCTTCGTAGCGAGCATCGCGATCTCGAAGACGGCATCGGCGGGCACGTGCGACGGATCCGCAAGCGCCTGCATTCCGAGCGATTCGTTTTGGCCCGTCGGTGGCGTGGGTGATCTCGCATTCTCGACCTCGCCCCGTGTCGTCGAGCGCCGAATCGGCTTCGGTCTCCACACGAGCTACCTCCTCGATCCGATTGTCGCGCGCACTCCGAGCCCTGGTATCTCCACGAACGTCGGGGCGATTCAGCATCAAGTCGTGGCGTCGCCCTACGTCACGTACGCGCCCTATCGCGTCCTCGAGATCGCGGCGACCCTTCCCGTGAGCGGTCAGTCCGGCTCGGGACCGGGCGTGCTCTCGGGCGACGAGTCGCATGCGCTCACGCTCCGTGACGCACGCGTCGACGTGCGCATCGACGGGGCCGCGCTCCTCGGCACCAAGGTCGACGAGGCGGCCGACGACGAGCATCGTCGCGGGAAAGCGTGGCGCTATGGGATTCACACGACCGTCGCATTCCCGACAGCGACCCCGAAGAATTTCTCCGGCGATCGCACGATCGTCGTCGCCCCCGGTCTCCTCGTTCAGCGCGATGAACGCCCGTGTTTTTTCGGCTCGGAGCTCGGCGCACGAATTCGCGGAGTCAATGATTTCTCAGGCGCGCGGCTCGGCCCTCAAGTAGTCATCACGTTCGGTATCGGCTGCGACGTTCTCACTAGGAAGAGCGATCGCGGCGAACGTGCGTTGCTCGCATTTTCACTCGAGGGCTTCGCGATGCCGACCTTCGTCAATCAGACGGTCGTCGATCCTTCGGGACGCGTCGGAAATCGCGTTACCGAGCGAGCGTTCGTCCCCGCCGAGTGGCTCCTCTCAGCGAAGAGCGCGCTCACGGATACGATCGATGTGCGTCTCGGAGCCGGTGGTGCGCTAGGCGGTTGGGGCGGCGGAGACATCGACCAAACGGGTGGCGGCGGAGCTATCGGCACGAGCATCACGACGCCACGCTTTCGCGCCATCGCGAGCATCGGCTACCACTTCGATCCGCGCTGAGTACCATCAGCGACACGTCTCGTTGGCGATCGCCCTTCAGCGATACTTCTCGTAAGCGATGCAGCTCAGCGCGCAGAAGAGAGGCGCGCAGCTTTCCACGCGAGAAGCGTCGAGCCGAGCTTGGCCTCGACATCGTGGATTTCGGCGGGGAGCTCCGACTCTTTGATGCCGGCATCCATCGCTTCGCGCGCGCAGGCGTACGCTGCGACGAGCTTTCCTCGGGCAGAGAACGCGCGCAGCAACATCGGATAGATCTCTTTCGGCGCGCCGCCCATGTCGAGCGCACGACGGAAAGGCGCAATCGCTTCGGCTTCACGTTTGCTGTTCATGAACGACTCACCGAGACGACGGAAGAGGTCGGCAGCTGCAAACCCTTCTTGCGCGTACTGAATACCGAGGCGGAACATCTCTTCGGCCTGCTCGAACTCACCGAGGCGTTCGCAGGCAGTGCCCAGCAATCCGAGGCCGCGTGCGATGAGCGCGCGGGCGTCACTCGGAAGACTCTGTCCTTCCGGGGTGCGCAAGAAGATGGCAAGCGGCGCGGGCCACGTCCCGAGGAGCGTGACGATCTTCGACCACTCGCCCTTCGACGCGAAAGCCTCGGCCTCGGTGACTTTGGAGAGATCGATCGCGCTTCGATTTCCGCTCGAAATGCGGTCGAGCTCCTCACGAACGTGAGAACGAATGCGCGCGCGAAAGAGCGGAAGCGAGAACGACTCGTCCGAGCCATCACGCAAAACACCGACGCGTGCCTCGCCGCCCGACAGCGTCAGGGTCTTCAGCGAATAGCCGTAAAGCGGTGCCAGCAAGAGGTAGCGCGCGCCGATGAAGAGCTGAATGGCCTCGACGTCACTCTCGCGTGCGGGCGGAGGAGTCGTATCGCGCTCATCGACGAGGAGCGCACCGACGAGACGCCGGCGGAAGTCGACGAGAGAGAGGCGTTGCTGCTCGAGATCGGGAGCGCCTTCGGGGCCGACGACGAAATCCACTTGAGTTTGATCTGGATTGCGGTTGTCGACCGTCAGAGCGGTGATCCGCGCGCCCGCGATCACCGAGAATGCGAAGAAGCGATCGCCGACGTACTTGCAGAGGGCCTCGAAGCTGCTGATTTCTTCGCCGATGCGTTCGAACCAGCCGTCGGTCCGAACTTCGTCGAGTGAGAAAACGCGGTCAGGCATGTGCAAACGTTGTCTCATGTTCCGCCCTTGGGCTCAAGCCGAACGGCCGACCCAATGCCGACAAACCGGCCGAATTCCGCAGCCTTCGCATCGCACTTCGTCGCGCCGTGAGGGGCAGTTCTGCAGCATTCCGAGGTGGCAGAGCGCAAAATCGTAGGCGACCGGATCTTTGGGCCGGTGCCGCGCCAAGGCCCGCGTGACGTCGAGCGCGGTCGTCCAATCGGCGCCTTTTCGCTTCGTCCAGCCGAGGTTCGTCGCCAGACGATGGATGTGTACGTCGACGGGGCACACGAGAATCGCTGGATCGACGCGCCAAATACCCAAATCGACGTCGTCATTCGGACGAATCATCCAGCGCAAGAAAAGCAGAAAGCGCTTCATTCCTCCGCTTCCCGTCTCGTTGGGAAGAAGGTGGGCGGGGCCACGGCGCGGACCCCCTTCACGAATCCCACCGGCATCGCGAAGAGCACGAGCAAGCCGGCGAATCGAATCCCGGAAGCGCTCGTATTCCTCTTCCGAAGGTTTTTCCGACGATGCGCTCTCGTTCTTCGACGCGAACCGCGAGAGATTCTGCGCCGCGAGAATGCTCTCGAAGTGCCCGCCGAGCGATCCGTGCTCGAGCTGGAGAGCCCGCGCGCCGAAGAGCAAGCGCGCGAGATCGTCGCCGATGAAGACGCGATGACGGAACTTCGCGAGCGCCTTTTGCAATCTTGGCAGGCTCTCGGAGGCGTCGACCGGACGAAGCTCGATGCGCTCGAGAACCTCGTCGATCTTGCGACGAATGACCTTCACGGAACCGAATGCCATCGTCGCCGCAAGGAGGGCGACGAGCTCTTGGTCGAGTGGATCAGAGTAGCGATGTACGAATCCGACGGGATCTGCCTCACGGCGGGCTGCACGATCGCACGCGTCGTGTGTTCTTTCGAGCGCGCGGCCGATTTCGTTCTCGATGCGGAGCGCTCGTTTCACCGCACAAACATAGTGGAAGGAAGGCCTTCGATCGACGGTCTCTTCGAGCTGCTCACCCTCTCGCGTAGCTTGTGCGGAAGAAGGCGTTTATCCTCGGCGGCGAAGCATGGGTACCGACAAGCTGCGCTCCCTCGAAGACTTCTCCCTTGCGGATCTGGAGTCCATCCGGCTCGTCCTTCGCGGCGACTCGGTAATCGACTGGAGAAGACTCAACTTCCGCAACGAAGAAGAGATCAACGGGTTCCTTCTCTCGCACGAGCTCGATCCGGAGGTTGCAGAGGATTGCGAGAGGATGGACTTCGTCAAAGCCGAAGCGATCGCCTACCTACGGCGTCACTTCGCGTTTCCGATTCCCAAGCCCGTCGAGGAAGCGAGCGTCGCCGAGCTCCTCATGGTTGCATCGGGCAAGGGCCATCGACAGGTCTGCGCGTGCACGATTCTGAAGTGCATGCACATCATTCACCACCTGCAGGGCCGCGAGTTGCTCTTCACGCTCCCCCTCTCCGACCAGCAAGTTTTTCAGCTCGTCGAAGAGAAGGTCTATCGCGTCGTCGGCCAGATGTTGGCCGGTGGTTTCCCCATCGCAGAGTTCGTCGGCGGTCGAAAGGCGAAAGACTCGCTCTACACGAAGCTCCTATCGAAACAGGAGACGGTCGCAGCACAAATCTACGACAAGCTCCGCTTTCGGATCGTCACGCGTCACTTCAAAGACATCCTGCCGATCATTCACTACCTCTCGCGGCATCTCTTCCCCTTCAACTACGCGATCCCGGGCGAGAGCATCAATTCGATGCTGGATTTCGGTCAATTCTGCCGCAACCATCCGCACCTCAAGCCGATGTTGCAAGAGATGCAAATCGGTCGCGACGCGGACATCACTCCGAGCGACAACAAGTTCAGCGCAGACAACTATCGCGTCATTCACTTCGTGGTCGACCTTCCCGTTCGCTTGCCGAACCGCATCCTCTCTCGCGGGCCTCGCGGAACCGATTCTCTCGGGAACATCGTCTTCGTCATCTGCGAGTTTCAAGTCATCGATCAAGAGACCGAGGCACAGAACGAAGTCGGCGACGCTTCGCACGCGAGCTACAAGGAAAGACAAAAGCGCGCCGTCATGCGGCGCTTGCAGCTCGGAATCGAGAGCGTGCCGCCGCCTCCGCCAAAACCGGATCGTCAGGCCGTACGAATGCCGACGCTTCCCCCTCCGCCGCGCATGCCCGCGATGAAAGCGCCGTCGACGAAAGGTTCGAAGAAGCGCTAGCGCGAGAAATCTTGCCGGCACTACGTGATGTCGCCTATCCATCGACCAATGCGTGGGTGGGCTACAGCGTTGGCGATTCTTTTCACGGTGCCCGCAGCACACGCGGACGAAGAGCATCCGCGTGAAAAGGTCCCCTACCCCGACGCGATCATTCGGCGCCCGTTGACGCTTCCGCAGAGCTTGCTCGAAGTGGGCGGAAAGTTCTCTCCCACGATCGTCGGTCCCGATGGCTTCGAGCATTTTCCGCTCACGCCTTTCGGCTCTTACGGGATCACGGACGCGATCACGCTCGGGATCTTCACCGACGATAGTTTTTGCTTCGGAGCTCGATGCGTCGGTCGGTTCACCGGAGACACGAAGGTGTTCAACGACCTCTCGCTCGACACGAAGATCCGCCTCGTCGACGAATCCAAGCTCGACGAAGATCTGCGCTTGTCCGTCGCATTCCACGGCGGAGTCGATGCCGTTTCGCTGACGAGCCCTTTCGCCTTTGGGCCGCGTCTCGGTGCGCTCGCTCGCCTGCGGATGAAGTCGTTCGCAGTCATCGCCGACCCGTCGATCTATATCGGCGTCACCTCGCGCGATCGCGAAGTAAATCTGACGAACTCCGACGCCTCGCTCAGCATCCCAGTAAATCGCGATCGCTTGAGCATTCCGCTCACCGCCATCTACCAAGTCGAACCGACCTTTGCGCTATTTCTGAGGACGGGCGTGAACGGTGATCTCACGGGTTACGGTTTCGGAAATACGTGGCGATTGCCGCTCGGTGTCGGCGCGAGTTTGACCGTCGACCACACGATCGATTTGTTTGCATCCTTCACGTTTCCCGAACTTACGGGTACGTCGGGAGTGAGCCACGAGCGGCTCGTTTTCCAGATCGGCGCTGCATTTCGCTTCGATCTGTCGAAGCCACCGCCGCCCGTCGAAAATTGACGCACTGCTTCGTGGACCGAACGGCGTGGGGAACCGCTGCCCCACCTTCGACCGGTCGATGTCTCAAGCTTCTTTGCTGAGCACGAATTCAGGTATCGTTACGCACTCATGAGAATCGGCCAAATCGTGCGAGTGGGAGGTACGGTTCCTGCTAGTTCCCACAGCCAAATGCCCTCTCTGCGGTGGTCCCTCCTTCTCCCTCTCGTTCTCCTCGCTTGCGGCAGCCCGCAAGATGACGAGCAAAAGGGCGGTCCCAGCGACCCGAGCGACCCCGCTTACGTTCCGCCGAACCCCGAAATCGACTTGCCTCCGGGCTCACTCGATTTGCCGTGGGAGGTTTCGAGCGATCAAGGCGAGAGCTACTTGCCCGACGTGTTCTACGCAGACCCCTCGCAAAACGAAGAGGTCTACAACTACGCGCTGAACGGGCACGTTCAGATCAATCGGCTGATCTATCCCACGATCGGCAATCCGAACCTCTACACGCAGACCGACGCGGAAGACTCGTTCATGACGGTCATGCGCATCGAAGACGCCGCGATCGAGCATCTCGCGCCATCGTTCTTCGAGGTACCCGGCTCGTGGTTGCAGAGCGTCGAGCTCACGGGTGCCGATGCGCGCAACAGCATCGACTTCCTTCTCGTTCCGAGCCAAGCGCGCGGAACACTCACCACGGCGACGACGCCGATCGAACCCGATGGGCGCACGTCGTTTCGCATCAAGCCTTCGAAGATTTACGCGCACCCTCTCACCAGCGACATGCCGGAAGCGCTGCGCGCGCGCCGCACCTACCGCTTCGTGTTCGATCAAGCAGCGATGAAAGCCGTCCATGCCGGTTTGTACGACGTGCGCATGGAGATTCGAGAGAACACCTATCTCCGCCAGATTGATCCGAAGGGCGAACCCATCGCAGAGTGGCAGTACAACGCTCTCCGCGTCTTCGATCAGGAGCCGAACGAATACCGCGTGCTCAACGTCACCGACACGCAGGTCAACGTCGGTTCGGCGTATTCAGGAAAGTCGAATCCGCAGATCCAAGACTTCGTGCAGTACATGCGCACGACGAAGGATCAGGACATTCGCGACGCTGCCTTCATCACGTTCAACGGAGATCTTCACAACGGCGGATCGCCGGGCGGCCTGTTGCAACGCTTCGTAACCACGACCTACAACGAAGAAGCGAAGTTCATTCTCGATCAGCTGAAGGACCTTCCCTTCCCGATCTTTCTCGTCCGCGGCAACCACGACGGATACGCGTCGCTCGGCCACGTTCCCGGACCAGTCAAAGCGTTCGATACGGCGATCGGCGAGAGCGTCGCTGAAGTCGTCGAACAGAACCTCCCGTCTGCCTGGCCGAACTTCTCGACGACCGCCTACAAGTCCTTCATCTCGAAGACCGAGAAGTTTCCTGGCGGCTACCACCTCGATCTTTTCGGTGGTCGCTTCACGCGCCACCCGGGAAAGACCTTCACGGACAGTTGGCTGGAAGTCCCGATCGCGAAGCGCAACATGATGCTCTACGACGGGATGTATCAGTGGCAGAAGACCTTCGGGCCTCGCTACTTCTCGTGGAAGTTCGGCCGCAATCGCTACATCAACATCGACTCGTTCGAGCTTCGCCAGC
Source organism: Myxococcales bacterium (assembly GCA_023248815.1). GTDB lineage: Bacteria > Myxococcota_A > Polyangia > Polyangiales > Polyangiaceae > JAHFDV01. The sequence goes on along the minus strand of JAHFDV010000260.1, from coordinate 514 downwards.
ACCGACGCACGGGCTGGGGCATGTACGTCAACAATTACGGCGGCGGAATGTCGGATGTCCAGCTCGAATGGCTCGACCGCGACATCAAGCGCGGCGCGAAGTGGAGCCAAGACGTGACGCTTCTCGCGCATCACGATCCGCGCGCCGGCCACAAGGGCCAAGACCAGCCGTACATGTACAGTCAGATCGACTTCTTCGGCATGGGCCAAAGCACGTTCGACTTCGTGAAGGAGCACGCGATTGATCCCGCAATGTGCAAGCTCCCGAAGTGGGCTCTCGGAAATGGCGCAGAGCTCGATTGCCTTCATGACGGCCTCCAAGAATGGATGCGCCCCGACACCGAGTTCGACTGCGGAGCGGATGCGCGCCTCCCGAGCGGAAAGTGTGACGAGACGCTCTTCGATGCATCACTACCGGCAGGCCAGCAGAAGTTTCCGTACTACTCGGCGCTGAAGATGATCGACTTGCTGACGACGTCTCCGAACGTTCGCACGCTACTGCTCGGCCACACGCA
>JAHFDV010000679.1 GCA_023248815.1 Myxococcales bacterium | reverse complement strand
CGCATTCCGTTCTCCTCCGACGCTCTCCGTCGAGTTCGACGCGCTCCCCGGTGGAGCCGTCAACGTGATGGATAAAGCGCTCGCCTTCGACGCAAGCGGCCGCGCTCATCTCGACGCACCACTGGCCGCGCAATCCACGGGCCCCGCAAACGAGTGGGTCAGCATCATGATCGACTTCAAATACGTCGGCACGTCGGGCGGACATGCCGTCGAAGGCACGCTTCCCGTGAAGCTCAAGGTCGTTCCGCTTCGACTCGATGCACCGGGGACGAGCCTCGCGACGAATCAGAAGTCCTTTTTCGTGAGCGGCCAAACGGCTGCGGGCGCGATGCTGACTCTCGACGGCGACCCCATCGACGTCACGCCTCAGGGAACGTTCGCACGCGAGATCACGAAACCGGGTCACCACGAGCTCGTGTCGTCACTGCAGGGTGTCGTGCCACGGACCGTTCCATTCGACGTCCGCGCGTTCGGTCCGCTCAAAGACGAAGTTGCGGCATGCGCGAAGAAAGCAAAGCCGACCCTGATGAAAGGTGAATGGATCGCCATCGAAGGAAAACGGGTGCAAGCGCGTTCTGAAAATCACGCGACCGTGCTCTTGCTCGAGCTCGCTCACGGCTGTGCGACCGCGCCATGCACCGTGCGAATTCTTCACGGCGCCGACGCGCCGAGTGGCGACCACGTCGTGGGCTGTGCGCGATATGCGCGCGACACGTCTTCGGGCGATCCGGAGCTCGAAGCCGAATGGCTCGCAAATTCGAGCTCGAAAACCCGCGGTCAGGCAGGTCATTCCCCCGACACTCGTGCTCGCACGGGCTCCGTTCGGGACGTGGGCTTTTGAGAAACCGCTTCGTCCGAACCGCGGCCATCACTTCGACGGGAGCGTCCGCCGCGCTCGCGATCGTCGTTGCTTTTCGTTTCGCTCAGGCGCAGTCCCTCTCGAGTGATCGACCCAACGTCGTTCGAACGGTTCGTGCGGTGTCTCGAGGTGACGATGCGAGCACGCAACCGACGGCGCTTCGCGTCGTCTGGCAGCGCACGTTGCCGGTCTCCCGCCTTCCGGTGGCCGTTGGAGCGACGACCCTTGCCGTGTCTGCGAAGGGGCAACTATTCACGCTTGCGCTTGCCGACGGCAACGACTCGGCACGAGCACTTCAGATCGGACAATCTGCGGGTGCACCAGCCGCCATCGGTCGAGAGACTTATGTCGTCGCAAACGCCTCGGACGAGGTCCTGCTCGTGCGGGGCGGCGCCGTCGTCGGTCGGTTCCCGCGAAAGCCGATTGCCCCGGGAATGATCCCACCGCGAGCACTTCCGCTCGCGGACGGCGGCTACGTCTACACGGTCGAGTCGACGGCGCTGATTGCCGACGGCGAGGGCTTCGTCCGCCGCAGCACCCAGGTGCCGACATCGCTCTCGCGCGCGTTCTCTACCGGTAAGGATCTCGTCCTCGAAACGCTGGACGGAAGCCAGCTACGTTGGAGCGGGTCCGACGGCTTCTCGAGCGTACCCCGCGTCATCGACGACGCACGAGGGTGCAACTGGTCGGGGCCAATTTGCGTGCAGTCTGAACGCATCATGCGTCTCGGAGAGAAAGGCCTCGACCTCGTCTTTCGCGCCCCCACCGGCACGAGCTTCGTGAGCGGTCTTTCGGCGCGTAGTAAAATGCTGCTCGTCGCCTCCTCGACGCGACTTTCGCTTCTCGAGCTCGCCGCCGACGACAAAGAGCTGCGCCGCGTTCCTCTTCTTCCCCTCCTCTCAGGAGACGCGGGAGCCCCGACGCTCTTCGATCTCGACCGCCAGCTGGCGCCGATCGTCGACCGCGCTGGCAACGTCACCGTCGTCTGGGAAGGACAGGCCATTCGCGTTCGAGAGGGAGGCGGCACCGAGACGCTCGACATTTGCGACCGAGGGGACGTCGCGAGCGATCTGCTCGAGTCTCCCGTTGGGCTCGTTTTTGCGTGCCGGCGCGGCAGAATCGGCGTTTTACGCTAAATCTTCATAAAAACGCGCGCTTCCCTTTGAAAGTGCACGAATGTTCCCTATATTTCACGTAGGAGTTGCCCCCATGATCGAGCTCACTGAACGCGCAGCAGAAAAAGTCCGAGAGATCGCTTCTTCCGAGAGCCTCGAAGGTCAAGGCCTTCGTGTTCGTGTCGTCGGCGGAGGCTGCGCCGGATTCAGCTACGATCTCTACTTCGAAGAGAAGGTCACCGACCTCGACGAAGAGTACGAGTCGCGTGGCATCAAGCTCTACGTCGACCCGCTGTCGAACCAATATCTCGAAGCGACCGAGATCGACTACGTAGAGAGCGAGCACGCGTCGGGCTTCAAGTTCGTCAACCCGAACGTGAAAAGCTCCTGCGGCTGCGGCTCTTCAGTTTCTTTCTGAAGTCGGCCTACCGACGTCCCCAAAGCGTCGAGCGTGAGCTCGTACGATGAGTCCCGAAGCCGTGAGTCTGCAGACGCAGGCTCGCGGCTTCTTTGATCAGACCATGCGCACTCCCCTCGCCGTCCACCTGGAAAAAAGTCGACCGCGCGACTGCATCGGCGCGACGTGTGGCGCTTGCCTCGTGCTCGTCGATGGCGAATTGCGTGTAGGTTGCACGCTAGAAGATCTTCCTGAAGGCGCGCGCGTCGAAACGCCCGACGCTGCGAACGAAGACG
>JAHFDV010000678.1 GCA_023248815.1 Myxococcales bacterium | reverse complement strand
CACCGACGAGGATGAGATGATCACCCGTCGCGAAGCGGACGTCCTCGAGAAGCCCTTCCAGCTCCTCGCGACATCCGTGAACGTCGCCGACGATGATCGAACGCATGGCCGGGACGAGACACTAGCTCGATTCGCCGCCCCCAGCCTCCGCAAACGCAAATTCTGACTCCAAAACGAGCCACCGCCCCATCACCGCCTTCGCCCCGTCGTTGCGGCGCATCGACGCGAATCCGCGACCTTCAAGCTAAACGGACCGTACACGCCCGCGAACGCAGCTCGCCAAACAACGAAGCCGCGCGCAAGCACACGTCTACGAAGGCCTCGCGCACCGCCCCGTCGTTCGGAGCATCGACGCAAATCCGCGCCCTTCAAGCTAAAGGGACCGTGCACTCCCGCGAACGCAGCTCGCCAAACAACAAAGCAGCGTGCAAGCACACGTCTACGAAGGCCTCGCTCATCGCCCCGTCGTTCGGAGATCGACGCGAATCCGCGCCCTCCAAGCTAGACGGACCGAGCACCCCCCGCGAACGAAGTTCGCCAAACAACAAAGCAGCGTGCAAGCACACGTAGACGCAGGCGAAGGCATCGATCACCGCCTTCGCCCCGTCGAGGCGGTGCGCGTTATCGCGCCTCAAGCTAAACGGACCGTGCACCCCCGCGAACGCAGTTCGCCAAACAACAAAGCAGCGTGCAAGCACACGTAGACGCAGGCGAAGGCATCGATCACCGCCTTCGCCCCGTCGAGGCGGTGATCGGTGCCAAGCCGCTACGTAGTGATTCTTGCACGCTTCGGAATGACGACGACGCCCTCGTCCGAGACGAAGAACCGTTTTCGATCCTTCTCGAGATCGTAGCCAATCTCTTCGTTGGGCGGAATTTCAACGTCCTTGTCGATGATGCAGCGGCGGAGGCGTGCGTGGCGGCCGATCTTCACACGCTCGAAGAGCACGCACTCGTCGACCTCGCTGAACGAGTTGATGCGGCAGCCGACGCCGACGACGCTTCGCCGCAGCTGACCGCCCGAGATGATGCTGCCATGGGACACGAGTGAATCGGTCGCGGTTCCAACGCGTTCTTGCACGTGGTCGGAGAAGACGAATTTCGCCGGAGGGTCGTGCGTGAAGCCCGTGCGAATGGGCCAGCGAGAGTTGTAGAGATTGAAGTGCGGCTTGATCGCGATGAGATCGATCTGCGCGCGGAAGTACGCGTCGACAGTGCCGACGTCGCGCCAGTAGCCGGCGCCCGTAGCCTCTTCACCCGGAACGAGATTGGTCGCGAAGTCGTAAACGAAGACGCGCGCGCCGCGTTGGACCATGCTCGGCAAGATGTCGTGACCGAAGTCGTGCTTGCTCTCGGTGAGGTCGGCGTCGAGCGCGAGCTCTTCGAGAAGAACGCCCGTACGAAAGATGTAGTTTCCCATCGAGACGAGGCACAAATCCGGGTGCCCGGGCATCGTCGGCGGATCTTTCACCTTCTCGTGAAAGCCGATGATGCGTCCTTCGTCGTCGATCTCGAGCACACCGAAGTCACTCGCTTCTTCTTTGGGGAGTGGAATCGCGGCGACGGTCGCGTCGGCTTGCTTGTTCAAGTGGTGCGCCATCATCTGGCGAACATCCATCTTGTAGATGTGGTCGCCGCCGAAGATGCAGACCTGTTCGGGTTGCTCGTCGGTGATGACGTGCTGGCACTGATAGACGGCGTCCGCCGAGCCGCGGAACCACGACTTGCCGGTGCGCTGCTGAGCGGGAATAGCCTCGATGAATTGATCGAGAATCGGCGCGAGGCGCCATACGCGCGCGATGTGCTCTTCGAGCGATGCGCTCTTGTATTGCGTGAGCACCTTGATGCGCGCGAGACCAGAGTTGACGAAGTTCGAGAGAACGACATCGATGATGCGGTAGCGGCCGCCGAACGGAACCGCGGGTTTCGCGCGGTCGAGCGTGAGTGGATAAAGTCGTTTTCCTTCGCCCCCCGCGAGGATCATCACGAGCGCCTGATTGAGATCCGCCGAGCTTGGCATGGGGGCACGATCGTATCATCCGCTCTTGGCGGAGGAAACTGAACGGCAGTGACGTTTCTGAAACGCGCGGGTCCTACGACCGAGGCAATTCGCCCCGTTCGCCGTTTTCCGCACGAGGAGGTAGACTCGCTCTCGTGGGTTCCCCGAAGGCTCCTCCTGCGCTGCGCATCGCCCGAGAAGACGAAGCGGTGGTCGCACCCATCCCGATGGGAGCGCTCGATGTCCTCGAACGCGGAATCGACCGAGCGCGCCTCGGAAAGCACGGCGTCATAGCCACCGTGATTGCGCGCCACGGCTCTGCGCCCGGAAGCCCAGGACAGAAGCTCTATCTCGGGGACGATGGCGTGGCTTTCGGAACCGTGGGTGGCGGCGCGCTGGAAAAGAGCGTGATTCGCGAGCTCGCAGATCGACTCGAGTCGCGCGAGCACGGCATGAAGACGTTCAAGCTCGGTGCCGAGCTCGGCATGTGCTGTGGCGGGCAAATCGATCTCGTGTTCGAACCGATCGCCGCGCGTACCCCGTGCCTGCTCGTCGGCGGTGGTCACGTGGCTCGCGCGACGGCCCCCCTCCTCGTGCGCGCTGGATTCGCCGTCACGGTCATCGATGCGCGTGCGGCTTGGGGCAACGAGCGCCCTCTCGAAAACGTTAC
>JAHFDV010000677.1 GCA_023248815.1 Myxococcales bacterium | reverse complement strand
GTCGCACGGGCTTCTATCAGTCGAGCGGCGCATTCGGCTATCGCGACCAGCTGCAAGACGTGCTCGCGCTGCTCCCGAGTCGCCCCGATATCGCCCGTGCGCACATCCTCGAATCGGCGAAGTATCAGTTCAAGGAAGGCGATGTCCTCCATTGGTGGCATCCACCCTCTGGGCGAGGCGTTCGCACGCGTTGCTCGGACGATCTCGCATGGCTTCCTTACGTCACGGCCGAATACGTGAAGGCGACGGGCGACGTGAGCGTGCTCGAAGAGACGGCGTCTTTCCTCGAAGGTGAGCCCCTCCGCGACGACGAGCACGACCGCTATGCGCGGTACAAGTCGTCCGAAGTGAAGACCTCGATCTTCGACCACTGCATCCGCGCGATTGATCACGCCGCCACCCAGGGAATCCACGGCCTTCCGCTCATGGGAGACGGCGACTGGAACGACGGTATGAATCGAATCGGTATCAAGGGTCGCGGCGAGAGCGTCTGGCTCGGCTGGTTCCTCTCCGCCACGATGACCCGCGTCGCGATGCTTGCGACGCTGAAGGACGACGTCGAGATGGCAACACGCTACCGAAGAAAAGCTGCTGATTTGCGGCGCACGGTGAACGAGGTCGCCTGGGACGGAGAGTGGTATCTGCGTGCCTTTCACGACGATGGTTCGTTGGTCGGCGCGAATGGAAATACGGAGTGCCGCATCGACTCGATTGCGCAGTCATGGTCGGTCCTCTCGCGTCCCGAAGGTGGCGAGCCGAATCAGCGCGAGCGCACGGCAGTGCTCTCGGCGGATCAAGAGCTCGTACGCGAGAAGGATCGGCTCATGCTGCTGTTCTGGCCGCCTTACGACAGCAACGTTCACGACCCCGGTTATGTGCGTGCGTATCCACCCGGTGTTCGCGAAAACGGTGGACAATACACCCATGCTGCGACGTGGCTGGGGTTTGCTCACGCCGAGCTCGGAGACGGAAACGGCGCGGAACGAATCTTCCGCCTCCTCAATCCCGTGCTACGTGCGACGACCAACGCGGACGCAAAGCGTTACCGCATCGAGCCCTACGTCCTCGCGGGCGACATCTACAGCTGCGAGCCGTGGACCGGACGCGGCGGATGGAGCTGGTACACGGGCTCCGCGTCCTGGACATATCGCCTCGGCGTCGAAGCGATTCTCGGATTGCGCAAGGAGAACGGCGGTCTGCGCATCAATCCTTGCATCCCGTCTTCGTGGGAGGGCTTCGAAGCCTGGGTGCGCCTCGAACACGAGACGATTCACATCGTCGTCGAGAATCCGGACCGCGTCGCTACGGGCATCGCGCAAATGACCGTCGACGGTCAACGTGTCGATTCCGAACGCGTCGTTGGTGCGCCGACCGGTGGGGCACCTCCACCATCTGGCAAAGTACGCGAGGTGCGCATTCGCCTCGGCACCAAACCCAAGCCGAAAGACGCCGCCAACTACGTCAGCGTGAGCTGACGGCGCGGCAACATTTTTCGGCTACCTCTTCTCCTTGTCGAGGTCGACCTTGGCGAACAAGGAGAGCTGAGGGGAGGGCGTCTTGCCTTTGACGCCGCGCGAAGACTTTTTCTTCGGCGCGGCTTTCTTGGGGGCTTCTTGGGTGTCGAGACCCTCCGGCAAGCGCGCGACGAGATTCGAAAGCGGCTCGACTTCGCTCGGCAGCTTGTCCTCGCGATAGCGCACTACACGCGCGAATCTCAGCGCGATGCCGCCTGGGTAACGCGGGCTCCGCTGTACGTCGTTGAAGCGGATCTCTGCGACGAGCTCAGGACGCACGTGGACGACGTACGCCGATTCTTCGGTGACGAGAGATCGCAGGCGCTCGGTTTGCCACGCGAGCATCACGTCGGTCAGACCTTTGAACGTTTTACCCACCATGCAGAAGGTCCCGTCGTCTCGGCGCGCGCCGAGATGCAGGTTCGAGAGAAACCCCTTCCTACGACCGCTTCCAGGCTCGACCGCGAGGATCACGAGGTCGACGGTCTGGAACTCTTTCACTTTCTTCCACGTGCCGCCGCGTGCTCCCGCGCGGTACGTCGAATCCATCTCCTTCAGCATCACGCCTTCGTGCCCACGCGCGCGCCCTTCTTCGTCGAAGCGCTGCGCTTCCTCGATGCTGCCCGTGACCATGCCGGGCATCAGCATCTCCGAAGGGATGATCTCTTCGAGGATTCGGAGCCGCGTGCTCAGGGGCTCGTCCAAAAGATCCGTCCCGTCGCGGTGGAGGCAGTCGAAGAAGAAGACGCGCAGCGTGACGCCTTGCTTCGCGAAAGCTTCTGGAGACGCTGCCGACGCGATCAAAGAAAACGAGTCTTGAAAGGGAAGAGCATGCCCGGCTTCGTTCTCGACGACGACTTCGCCATCGAGCACGAGCGACGACGCGTCGAGATCCGAAAGCGACGCGAGGACGGGGCCACAGCCGGCCGTGATGTCGTTGCCTTGCCGCGAGTAGATGCGGACCTCGGCGCCGCGCTTGTGGACTTGCGCGCGAAGGCCGTCGACCTTCCATTCGACGCGCATTTCTCGACCGTCCGCGAGGCCTTCACTCACGGATCCCGCCGTACCCGCGAGCATGGGGGCGATAGGCCGAAAAATTTCGAGTCGCTTCGGCGCCTCTGCATCGCGGTGCTCTCCGAGGAGCGCAGCTGCCGCTAGAA
>JAHFDV010000259.1 GCA_023248815.1 Myxococcales bacterium | reverse complement strand
AAACGGCGCGCATGGCCACCGTCTTCGCGCAGCTCGAGGTCGATGGCGAGCAGCACGGTATCCACGCGTTTCTCGTTCCCATTCGTGACGCTTCGGGAAAGCTATTGCCGGGCGTTCGCGCGGGCGATTGCGGACACAAGATGGGCCTCAACGGCGTCGACAACGGCCGCCTGTGGTTCAACAACGTCGCCGTCGGTCGCGCGGCGCTTCTCGATCGGTTCGCCACCGTGAACAAAGAAGGGAAATACGAGAGCAAGTTCGAGAATGCGAATCGACGCTTTTTTGCGATGCTGGGCACGCTCGTCGGGGGCCGAGTGTCGGTCGCGAGCGGCGCCGTTACGGCCGCAAAGGTTGGACTCGCGATTGCGGTTCGCTACGCGACGGCGCGAAGGCAGTTCGGAAAAGAAGACGGCAGCGATGGTCCGCGCGAAACGTTGCTCATCGACTATCCCACGCATCAGCGGAGGCTTCTGCCGTATCTCGCTTCGACGTATGCGCTTCACTTCGCGATCGCTGCGCTGCGTGCAGAATACACGAGCACGCCTCTCGACGGCGATACGCGCAAGCTCGAAGGGCATGCTGCGGGGCTCAAGGCGCTTGCGAGCCGGCACGCGACCGACGTGCTCCAAGAGTGCCGCGAGGCGTGTGGAGGGCAAGGGTACCTCTCGGTCAATCGCATCGCCGACCTCAAGAGCGACACCGACGTGTTCACGACGTTCGAGGGAGACAACACCGTTCTCCTCCAGCTCGTCGCGAAGAACGCGCTCGGTGCATTCAACAAGCAGCTCGGCGACGGCGGCACGATTGGGCTCATCAAGTTCATCGGCGAGCGTGTCACGCAGAGCCTTCTCGAGAAAAACGTGATCGTCACACGCCTCGTCGGCGGTGAGCACCTCCGCGACGCAAGCGTTCAACTGGGGCTCTTCTCGGCAAGAAAAGACGACCTCATCGCAAGCGCCGCTCGGCGCATCAAGAAGCGAATCGACGAAGGCATCGAGCCCGGCGTCGCCATTCTCCAAGTGCAAGAGCACCTGATCGCCCTCGCGGTGGCCGAGACCGAACACTTCATCTTCAACGCTTTCTACGAAGCCGTCGTTCGCTGCGAAGACGAAGAAATCAAAGGCTGGCTCGAGAAGCTTCTCTGCCTTCACGCGCTGACGAAGCTCGAAGAGCACTCGGCCTGGTATCTCGAAAACGGTTACTTCGAAGCCCCGAAGGCGAGCGCGATCCGCAAGCTCATTCCCGTTCTCTTCTCCGAGCTGAAAGACGGCGCGCGATCGCTCGTCGACGCGTTCGGAATCCCGGACGTCTGCCTCGCGGCACCCATCGCGTTTTTCGATCCCGCGCGCAGGCTGTAGAACGAGCGCCCCCGTCGCTGCGCCGGCTCGCAGATCTATCGATTCGCGAGCACGAGCAACGTGGCGTAGAGCACGAGCGCAACGAGCCACGCGATGGCTCCGGGGAGCATCTTCAAACGGAAGGCGAAGTAGGGCGCGAGGGGCGGCACGAAGAACGCGGCGGCGCCTTGCCAGACGGGCCCTTTGCGCGCGATGCGAAAAGATAGCGCGCCGTGGATCGTGAAGAAGAGCGCGAAGGTGACGACGAGGATCGCGAAGAGAATGACGGGTCTCATCGTGTTTCCGTCTTCGGTGGTACCTGGGGGGGCGAGCCCGCGTCGTCGTCTCCGAACTCTTTCTTCGTGGCCTCGTAGGTCGAAGGAACGCGCGGCAAACGAGGGACGCCTGCATCGCCATCGTCGTCGTCCTTCTTTCGATCGACGCGGAGCTTTCGCTCGATATTTGCGGGCAGTGCGCGTCCTGTTTCGACGGGATTGCCGTCTTGGTCAATCACGCTTCCGCCGACGTCCGTCGCATATGCTAGCGGCGTGGGGGCTGGGACATCTTGCCCCGTTGGGTCGCAAAAGTGCCCCTCGGACATGTAGAAAGTCCCATCGGGGGCACGCACGCTGGCCCAAGGACAAAACTTGGATCCGGACGGAACAGTTGTCCAGCGTCCGCGAATCCAGCGCCATCGCTTCCCGCGAAAGCTCCACTCCCCGTCAATCCACACGACCGCGCCCTTGGGCTGCGCCGGGATGATCTCGACGCGTGCTGGCGGCGGCGCGTAGGGAATGGCTGAATACGCAGACGTGGTCTGCTTCTGATAGGGTGGCGCGGGCGTGCTCGTACCGCATCCTGCAAGCGCTACGGCGGCGAGCAGAAACGTTTCGCATCGGTAGAAACGGTGGTTCGGCCGCGATCGCACTTGGCCAGAGCTTTGCACATCACGGGCCAAGAGAGGTCCTGAACCGCCTCCACGCTTCTCACTTCTCTCGTCGAATGGCGCCCACCTTTCCACTTCGCACCCTGATCTCGCATGCTCCGCGCACGGTGGGCCGCGCGTGGAAAATGATCGGACCTGCGCTCTCGACGACGCTGCTGATGGCGTTCGTGCTGTCGTTCGCCAGCGGGTGCACGAAGATTCCGGAAGGCCGTACGTCCGTCGATGCAGTGAGCATCAAGGGTGCGGAGAAGGTGGATGGCACTGACGTTCTCGCGAAGTTGGCGACCGCTCCGACGCCGAAATTTTTCTGGCTCTTTCGCGGCGTCGTCTACGAGTACGAGCTCTTCGACGCCAATGTCGTGAGCTGGGATCTCGCGCGCGTCGAACGCTTTTATCGCGCCAAGGGCTACTACGAAGCGCACGCACGTGCGGGACGAATTTTTCGCACGGAAGACCGCCACGTGCGCGTGGAGATCGTCGTCGAAGAAGGCGGACCGACGAAGGTCGAAGACGTTCGAGTGACGCTCGACGGGACCGTTCCAACGGCCGCCGTCGACGCGCTCACGCGCATCAAGAATTCGATCCTTGGCAAAGGCGCGATTCTCGAAGAAGAGAAGCTCACGGAGCTCCAGAAGGCGCTCACGCGTGAGCTCGAGGACCGCTCCTTTGCAAAGGCTGGGGTCAGCGTGAAGGTCGAGGTCGAGCCGGCGAAGCACACGGCGCTCGTCCTCGTCGACATCACTGCGGGCCCGCCATTCCTTTTCGGAAAGCTGACGATCGAGGGGCTCGGCGAGCTCCCGCGAAAAAAAGTCCGACGAACGATCGACATCGTCCCGGGAGAGCCGTATTCGCGCAGTGAAATCGAACGCGCGGAGCAGGCGATGCTCGATCTCGGCGTCGTCGGGCAGATCACGATCGAGCCTGATTTCGAGCACCTCGATGGAAATCGACTTCCACACATCGTGAAGATCGAGCCGACGAAGCTTCGCCAGATCAAGCTCGGCGGCGGCGTCGGCGTCGACGCGTTGAAGACGGACGTTCACCTCACGGCGCGTTGGGAGGACCGCAACTTTCTCGGCGGCATGAATCAAGCGAGCGTCGAGTTCACGCCGGGCGTCGTCCTCTGGCCTACGCGAACGAGCGCGCTCGATCCTCCGAAGAAGCCGCTCCTTCAAGAGCGCCTTCGTCTCGAGCTGCGTGTGCCGGGCGCCTTCTCTCCGCGCACGACGGGTTTCATTCGGCCCGAGTTCAACATTTTCCCCTCGCTCGTCCGCACGGGAAAGCTCGACCCCGATGGCGAGCGCGTGCTCGGGTACCGCGAAGTAAAGATGACGGCGGGTGTCGATCGCTACTTCGGCAAGCGTCTTCGCTTCGTGCTCTCGCACTCGGTGCAGCTCGAAAATCCGTTCCCCTACATCGGCTTTTTTCCCGAGCTCGGCTTGACGAGAGAAGGCGAAACGGAGCTTCCGAAGTCGCAACAGCTCCAGACGCTTCTCATCTCCTACCCGGAGCTCTTGCTCACGTACGACCTTCGCGACAACGCGACGCATCCGCGGAAGGGCATCTTTCTCCAGAACGATCTTCAAGTGGCAGGCGTCGGCGGAGCGCCCCGAGACATCCGTATTCAACCCGAGGCTCGAGGCTATATCCCGATCACGAAGAAGCTGACGTTTGCGACGCGCGCAACTCTCGGTTTCGTGAAACCTTTCAACTACGAGGCGTCGACGGATCTTCGCGACGTGCAGATCATCTTCTTCCGCGGCTTCTTCTCCGGAGGCCCAACGCAAAATCGCGGGTACGCGCCGCGCGGAATCAGCCCTCGTGGATACGTGCCCGCGTTCGCGCCGACGTTGAGCGCGCAGGACGCAAATCGCTGCACCACAGGAGACACCCGACCCGAGTGCCAGGTTTCGCTCGGAGGCCTCTCGCTCTGGGAAGCGAACGCCGAGCTGCGTCTCGAGCTCGGAGGCGGCTTCTCCACAGCGCTGTTTTGTGATGCGAGCAACGTGTCGGCGAAGCAGTTCGACGTGAACATCAAGCGCCCACACCTTTCCTGCGGCCCTGGCGCTCGTCTCGATACTCCCGTTGGCCCCATTCGTGCAGACTTCGGCGTGCGCATCCCTGGTGCGCAGGTCCTCGACGACAGCGAACAGGAGCCCGCCCCGAATCTCCTTCCCGGTGTGCCGATGACCATCCAGCTCGGCCTCGGCGAAACTTTCTAATGAAACGCGTTCTCAAGATTTTCGGGTTCTCAGTCTTCTGCCTCGTCCTCTTCTTGACGAGCGCGGTCGCGGGAGCCGTGCTGCACTTGGGAACGAAGGCCGCGCGTCGGGCCATCACCGAAGAGACCAATGCAATCCTTGCAACCCAGTTCGTCGGACATCTCAAGCTCTCCAAGCTCGAGCGTCTCGACAGCATGGGACTGCGTCTCGCCGAGGTCAGTCTCGACGACGCTGAAGGCGTGCACATCCTCACCGCGCGCGATGTTCGCGTTCGAATCTCGATCTTCGACGCGCTGAAGTCTGCCCTCCGCGGCAACGCGATCACGATTACGAGTGTCGGCGTCGCTTCGCTCGACTTCGCCCTCGACGACGGGCCTGACAAGATGCCGCGCATCGTGCACGCGTTCGATCCGAAAACGCCTTCGCCACCGTCGACCGCGCCGAGCACGTTTCAGCTCTCGATCGACGAGATCGACCTCGGACACGCGTGGGTTCACGGCACCACGAACGACTTTTTCGTCGACGCGGATCTCGACGAGGCGAAGGCCGCGTTCGCGCTCTTGCCGAGAAATCCCCCCGAGCCGAGCTCCGACATCAAGATCGACGTCGACGCGCTCCGATTCACGACGCGCTCGATGCCTCGGGGCTCCGATCCCAAAGGCAATCTCAAGGGCTCGCTGTTTCTCGGTAAAGAGATGGAGGTAGCGGCCGACGTGAAGGCGGAAGCGGCGGGTATCCCGATCGAAGCCAACGGAAAGCTCGTGGGCACGAAGCTCGTCGCGCATGCCCACATTCCCGAGACCGCGCCCGAGCAAATCCGCGCCGTCGCTCCCGAGGTGCCGATCTATCAGCCCATCTCACTCACGGCGGAAGCATCGGGAGAGCTCACCGCGCTCGCATTCGTCGCGGATCTCGGAATCGGCGAAGGCAAAGTGAATGCGCGCGGCAACGTGAAGGGCGAGACGGTCACCGCGAAGGTCGTACTCGAGCACGTCGATGCACGCGCGTTCGAGCCGACCCTCTCGAAGACCGATGTCGGAGGGACGCTCGCCGTCGAAGCCTCCGCCGAAAAGCAAAAAGTGAACGGCGATCTGTCGATGCCGGGAATCACCGTCTTCATCGACGCCGACGCCAACAAAGAGTTCGCCGACGCCACCGTGAAGGCGAAGATCACGGACGCGGGCAAGGTGATGCCCATCGTCGACCGCTCCGCGTCTTATCGCGGCAACGGTGCGATCTCGGCGCACGCGCGCTACGGAATGAAGTCGGAGACGATCGATGCCGACGTGGGCGCGACCCTGGCAGACGTTCAGCGAGGCGCCGATACCGTGAGCCTCGTCTCGCTCACGGCGAAAGCGAAGGGCCCGATCGCCGACCCGACGGTCGAAGCGCAATTCTCGGTGAGCGGGATCGCGGCCGGCGGAATGCAGGTCGCCAAGGTGCAGGGGGACGTGGGCGGAAAGAAGAGCGGAATGGACGTGAACGTCACGCTGACCCCGAAGGCGCAGGAGCCGCCGCTCGAGGTCTTTGCGCACGTCGCATTCTCGTCGGGAGTATTCGCCCTCGAGCGAGGCGAAATCTCCGGACTGGGCGAAGGCCCGATGGACTTCGATGTTCGCGTGATGAATGGCGCCACGAATGTTTCCGTAGAGACGAAGGGGATCAATCTCGACCGCGTCGAGAAGCTCATCGGGATGCCAATCCCCGTCTCGGGCAACGTCGCCGTCAAAGCCGACGTGGCGTTGCGAGGCACGACGATCGAGGGCAACGCGATCATCGACCTCGAGAACTTTCAGACGGAGAAGATTCACGACATCGACGCGCATCTCGAAGTCGCTTCGCTGCATGGCATGCTGTCGCTCGTCTCGCGCGGGAGCGTCGGCAAAGACATCTGGTTCTCCGCGGAGACCAACGACTTCCGGCCGCGGCCCGGCGCGCTCGATGCGCAAGCCTTCATGGACGGAACGGGATCGTTCGACGTCGCTCTCGCCGCGCCGCTGCAGCGCGTGCGCGAATTTGCGCCTTCCGCGCCGGACTTGACGGGACGCGTGAATGCGAGCCTCTCGGTGCGCCGGCCGGATCGCACGCGCCTTCCCGAATTGTTCGTGCGCGTAGAGGGAGAAAAACTGCGCGCGCAAAACATCAGCGAAAAAGGCGTTCCCGCACTCGACGCGAGCTTTGCGCTCCACCTCGACGAGCACGGAAAAGCGGATCTCGGTCTCGAAGTCGTGGCGAAAAAAGAGCGCTTTCTCAAGCTCGACGCGGAGACGACCCTCCCGTACGCCGCCCTCATGAAGGGACAGGTTCCTTCGAACGAAGCGCTCCTCGCGCTGCCAATCAAGGCTCACCTCGAAGCTGCGACGAACGACCTCAAACCGC
Organism: Myxococcales bacterium; assembly: GCA_023248815.1. Lineage (GTDB taxonomy): Bacteria > Myxococcota_A > Polyangia > Polyangiales > Polyangiaceae > JAHFDV01. The sequence goes on along the minus strand of JAHFDV010000259.1, from coordinate 1,192 downwards.
TTCTCGCCGCGGCGGGCCTCGCAGGGCGCGGATCGTTCGACGCGACTCTCGACGCCGAGGGAACTGCGAAATCCCCGAAGGTCGCTGGCGTGGTGCACGTCAAAGAGTTCCGCTCGCAGATCTCACCAATTGCCGGCAAGAGCGATATCGATCTCGACCTGTCCTATGATCGCGGCAAGGCAAACGCCAAGCTGCGTCTCGCGACGGCCGAGGACAAGTGGCTCACGGTGGAGGTGGACGGCATCGTTCCGAACGACCCGAAGGCAGCGTCGGGATCGCTGAAGGTCACGGCTCACGAGCTTCCGATGCGCATTCCGCCGACCCTCAATACGGTCGAAGCCAAAGGAAATCTGAATGGCGAGATCGCCCTCACGGACTATCGCCGTGACGCTCGTCTTCACGTGGACCTCGCGCTCACGAAGATGGTCGTCGGAAACCTCGACGCTCCGGGCGCAACGGTGAAGGCGGATTACGACGGCAAAGAGCTCCGTTTCGACACGAACGTGCGCGAGACCGATGGGTCGCTCGATCTCACGGGCAAAGTCGAAGCGGCGTGGGGAGCGGAGACCGTGCCCGTGATCGCGGCGCACACGCCGGCCGATGCGCGATTCACGGCGAAGAACTTCAAGCTCGCGCTCCTTCAAGGCTTCATGCCTTCGATGATCGACGAGATCGACGGGCGCCTCGACGCCGACGTGACCGCAGGTTACACGCCAGCAACGTCCGCAACGACGATGAAGGGGACCATCGATCTCCAAAAGGGCTCGGTCGGAGCGGCGACTCTCGGTGAATACGACGACATCGAAGCACACATCGTCGCGGCGGAAAACGGCGTGGTTCGGCTCGAGAAGTTCCAAGCGCGAAGCGGTTCGGGAGTCGTAAACGCCGACGGAAAAGTCGAGCTCGATGGCCTGAAGCTGAAAGACGTCGGCATCAATCTGAATATCGACAAGAAACGCGCCTTTCCGATCGTCACCGGTGGCCAACGCATGGCGGACCTCTCGGGTAAGGTCGTGATCAACTTGAAGCCCAATGGCGACGATTGGGCAATCACCGTGGACGTTCCCAAAGCCGACGTCGAGTTGCCCGATACTTCGTCCCGTACTCTGCAGGCGTTGGATACCTCCGATCAGATCGCGATTGGCGTGCGCAAGGACGGGAAAATCGTTCCCTTCCGTAACCAGTACGTAGA
>JAHFDV010000676.1 GCA_023248815.1 Myxococcales bacterium | reverse complement strand
GATTAATGAGTGTATGGCGCATTCAATTCACCGAAACGAGCGGCGAGCCGTCGTGACCGCAGAACGTGATGTTGCCCGTGAATTTCCGGCCGCATTTGGGGCAGACACGCTCCTGCTTGGGCTTGGGCTCCGCCTTGGGAGCGAGCACCGATTGCGCGCCTTTCGGAACGAGCTCCTCGTTGTGCTCGGGGCAAACCTTTACGCCGGGACCGAAGCTGCGTTGGCAAACGGGGCACACCGACGTCGCTGCGACGAGCTCTGCGGAAGACTGCGGAATGTATTTCGTGCCGTCTTTCGGGCAGAAAGTGGCGCCCGCTGGCGCGACCGTGCGGCACGTCGGGCACACCATGTCTTCGCTACGGCGACCCGTCTCGACGTTGAGAGAGGGAGCGACTCCCGGGGACCGCGCCGAGAGCGACTCGGAGTCGAGTGGCGCCTGTGGTTTGCGGCGACGGAGGAACGCCCACGCGGCGATGAGCGCAACGCTCGCGCCGAGGGTGATCCCCAAAAAGAGATTGCGCCGCCGACGACCGTCACCTTCGACATGAATTTCGCCGCCGACGACGGCATTGGTAGAAACGGCTGCGCGGTTTTCTTCGCCGCTCTGGTCGAGGCCTTCGCGTGCGAGAAGCGCATCGTAGTGTTCGGCGCTCGTGACTTCGATGGCGACGGAGACCTCGCGGCCCGCCGCTGTCACGATCAGCTTGGCGCTGCCTTCGTGGCTTCCTTCGGCAACCGTGACTTTTGCGCCGTCGACCGAGATGAGCACGCCGTCGGCAACGTCACCGATCTTGTACGTCGGGCTCGCGTAGACGGCGCAGCCCTTGGCATCGACGACGACGCCGCGAAAAGGGAAGCTCTCACCGACGCGAAGGGCCTTTTTTGCCGGGCGAACTTCGAGTCGCGAAGGTTCCCCGGGGCTGGCGCAACGCGGTTCGGGTTTCGGCTCCTCGACGGTGGGCTGAGGAGCCGCGGCTTTGATGCGATCGAACGTTTTCTTGCGCGTGAGCGTTGCCGAGCACTTGGCGCCATTGATCGCCGATTCGTACTTGCCGACTTCGGTGAGATCGACGCGATCGCCGCTGACTGCGACGGAGGTCTCGACGGTCGCATGGCGCGCATCGCCTGCGGGGGTCGTGCAGCGCGTTCGCCATTGCCCCTTGGCGACGTCTTTTGAGTGCGTTTCGCGCGTGAGCGTGGGGAGCTGATCATAGCAAGCGCTCGTCGTATAAGAGCGACCGCCCCCCGTAATTTTCAGCTCATCGCCGCTCAGGGAGAGCTCGGCGGTCTCGCCGCCGCCTTGGGAGCTCGAGGCCGGCGCGATGCCGCATTCCTTCGGCCAGCTGTCGAGCTTCACCTCTTCACGAAGTGCGCTCGCCTTGTACGAGCCCTCCGTGACTTGTGCGTAGGCATCGGGCGACACGATCGAAATGAGCAGACCGGCGACAAGGGGCCCAGCGAGGGACACAGCGAGGGATAGCGACCTCACCGCGCGCGTAGAAATCGTGGGCGAACGCGAGCCCGAGCAGGGGCGATTCATGACGACTCGATGTCTACCAGAAAGGGCATCGAATTCTTGCGAAAGTAAGCAGCTCGTTGGAGTATGCGCCCCAGGAGAACCTATTTAAAATGCCTTCGATCCGACTTCGACACCCGCTTCGCTTGCTCGGCAGCGCGGCGATCCTTGCCGGGCTCCTCGCGGCGTCCGCGCCCGCGCATGCGCAGGTGACCTCCGCCAACGGCGACGGTTTCGATACGCACCTCTTCCGTCCAGCAATGGACTCGAAGGGCTTCTTCGTCGCGAACGGCTCCGACATCCTCGGCGCCAATGACATCAGCTTCGGCCTCATCATCGACTACGGGCGCGCGCTCATGCGCGTCGAAGAGAACGGCATCGGCTCGCGCCTCATCGACCATTCGTTCACGGGAACGTTGCAGATGAACTACGGCATCGCGAACTGGGCCGTCGTCGGTCTCGATCTCCCCGTCGTCCTCATGACGGGTGACAAGCAAAACACCGTGGGTTGGCAATCGGCGACCTCGCTCGATCAACAAGCCTTCCGAGAAATCGGCATTCACGGAAAGCTGCGTCTTCTCCGCGTAGAAAAGGGCCTCGGCATCGCCCTCGGCGTGCAGGGCGGGCTTCCCCTCGCGAAGAGCACCGCCAAAGCGGGCGGCTCGGATCCTACGCCTTGGGTGTGGCCGCAGCTGATCGCCGAAAAGCGCTTCGGACGCACGGGCCAGTTCAAGATCGGCTTGAACGGCGGCTATCGCATGCACGGCGCGAGCGACACGCAGATCGAGCTCAAGGCCGGTAAGTTCGCCGACGGCAATCGCCTCACGTATGGCGGCGCGCTTTCGTATCGCGCGCTCGAGTCGCTCGACCTCGTCGCAGAAACGTATGCAACCTACCTGCTTTCGAGCAGCGCCGACTCGGCGATCAAGGCTTCGAACGAAGTCGTCGGCGGCATCAAGCTCTTCGTCGACCGCAACTCGTACTTCATGCTCGGCGCGGGCACGCGTTACACGGACGGCTTCGAAGCTGCGAACGTGCGCGGCTTCCTCGGATTCATCTTCGAGCCTTCCATCGGCGACAGAGACGGTGACGGGCTCAAGGACGACGTCGACAAGTGCCCGGACGATCCGGAAGACTTCGACGGCTTCGAGGACGAAGATGGCTGCCCCGATCCGGA
>JAHFDV010000042.1 GCA_023248815.1 Myxococcales bacterium | reverse complement strand
CAACGAAGACTACCTCCGAGCGACGCCGCGCCTCACGGAAGAGCAGCTCGTCAAAGAAGCCGCTTTCGTCGAAGACAGCCTCGGTGTCGAACAAGGTGCACGCGTTCTCGACCTCGCTTGTGGGACCGGTCGTCACGCCATCGAGCTCTCGCGTCGCGGCTACGACGTCGTCGGCTTCGATCTCAGCCTCGCGATGCTCGCTCGCGCCGGTGAAGAGGCGCAAGCGAAGTCACGCAAGATGCGCTTCGTGCAAGGCGACATGCGCGACATGGCCTTCGAGGAGCACTTCGACGGCGTTTACTGCTGGAACACGAGCTTCGGTCTCTTCGAGGAAGAGAAGAACGGGCTCGTCATCGGCAAGATTCATCGCGCGCTGAAGAGCGGCGGACTCCTCCTCCTGGATGTCGCCAACCGAGACTTTCTCGCGCGCCAAGCGCCGTCACTCGTCTGGTTCGAAGGTGAGGGCTGCGTCTGCATCGACGAGATGCAGATGGACTGGATCTCGAGTCGCGTTCGCGTGAAGCGCACGATGAGGATCGAAGACGGGCGCTCCCCCGAGCAGGAGTATTCGATCCGAGTCTACAACCTCCACGAGCTCGGCAAGCTCTTGCATGACAACGGCTTCAAAGTTCTCGAAGTGAGCGGGTCCGTCTCGACGCAGGGTGTCTTCTTCGGCGCCGATTCGCCCCGCATAATAATCCTAGCCGAAAAAAAATAAGGCATCGTCGCGCTGCTGCGCACGTCGCTGCCGGCGTTGGGCGCTGCGGTCCGTGCTCACGTACTGAGAGTACGCTCCGCTCGGTCCTCGCGCCCGCCTTGGCAGCGACGCGCTCGCTACGCGCGCCGATGCCTTATTTGCATGGCGTTTACGGCGGGGGAACGAGAGAGAGAGAGAGAGAGCCGCTTGTCCTTCGGACGCGGGGAGAGAGGGCTGCTTGTCGTTTGGAGGCGGGGAGAGAGAGAGAGAGCCGCTTGTCCTTCGGACGCGGGGAGAGAGGGCTGCTTGTCATTTGGAGGCGGGGAAGCGTTAGTCGTCTGTGTCGGCTACGGCGCCGCCCTTTTTCAGGGAGCCTCCCGCAGCGGCTAGCAAGTACGCTTCGATGAAGCCGTCGAGATCGCCGTCGAGCACGTCGTCGACTTGGTTGGACTCGAATGCTGTCCGCGTGTCTTTGACGAGGCGGTACGGCGCGAGAACGTAGTTGCGGATTTGGCTGCCGAAGTTGATGGCGCTCTTCGTGGCTTGGAACTCGGCATTGGCGGCGTCGCGCCTTTGCACTTCGAGCTCGTAGAGCTTTGCCTTCAACATCTTCATCGCCATCATGCGGTTTTGGAGCTGGCTGCGCTCGGCGCGACACACGATGTTGAGCCCCGTCGGAAGGTGACGAAGACGGACGGCCGTTTCGACCTTGTTGACGTTCTGCCCGCCTTTGCCGCCGGCGCGCATCGTCGTGATCTCGATGTCCTTCTCGGCGACCTCGATGTTGATCTCCTCTTCGGAGTCAGGAAGAATTTCGACGGCGGTGAACGAGGTCTGTCGTGTGTGATCCGCGTTGAAGGGGCTCATGCGTACGAGGCGGTGAACGCCCATCTCGGAACGCAGGTAGCCGTACGCCGCAGGACCCGTCACCGTGAAGCTCGCGGCGTCGATCCCCGCTTCGTCACCCGCCTGATAGTCGATCATCTCGGTCTTGAAACCGCGACGCTCGCAATAACGGAGATACATGCGGAGGAGGATGGACGCCCAGTCCTTGGCCTCGGTGCCACCGGCTCCGGGGTGAATCGTGATGATCGCGTTCGCGTGGTCCATTGGGCCGGCCAGCATTCGCTGCAGCTCGGCTTTGCGAAGGCGCGATTCGATGGGCTCCAAAAGGCCCTCGACCTCGAGAATGGTCGCTTCGTCTTTCTCGCTCGTGCCGAGCTCGAGAAGAACGCCGGCGTCGTCGACGTCCTTTTCGACCTTCTCGTAGGCCGTGAGCTTCTCTTCGAGACCCGAGCGTTTGCGCGTGATGGTCTGCGCGCGCTTCGTATCGTCCCAAAAACCGGGTTTGAGGGTCTGCTCGCCTAGTTGCTCGATTTCGCGTTTGAGTCGAGCGACGTCGAGATGACCCTTCAGCGACAGGAGACGCTTTTGGAAATCGGCCAGTCGCTCGCGGATTTCACCCGGAGTCATGATCGTCTCTCTATCACCGTCAAAGGCGGTTCGGCGAGCGTCTCGCCTCGTTGCCAAGACTTTGCTTCATCGCCAAACTCCTACTCAGAGGTTTTCGACCCCATGGCGTTCCAATCCTTCGAAGAGTTCTGGCCCTTTTACCTGGGAGAGCACCGAAACCCGCGCAATCGTGCGCTCCACTACCTCGGGACGAGCTCCGCGCTGATTCTCACGGGTTCGGCCGCAATCGCCCGTCTCCCGCTCCTCCTGCTTCTCGTCCCCGTCGTAGGCTACGCGCCGGCGTGGATTGGACACTTCGTGGTCGAACACAACCGGCCGGCGACCTTCAAGCACCCGCTCTGGTCGCTGAGGGGAGACCTGCGAATGCTTCGCTTAAGACTCCTCGGGAGACTTCCCGCTGAGCTGCGCCGTTGCAAATTGCCCATGTAAGTGCGCGTAGTTATTGAGAAAGAAAACGAATGCTGGGGGTGTAATGATCCACCCATGGACGTTAAGAAATAAATTGCACACATTTTCGTACAACGTCTAACGCTTTGACTTAACTAGGCTTAATGTTTGAACACGATGGACCGTGGATTGCTTAGTAGTTGTTCGTTCCGTCGGACACGCCCGTCTGTTCGGAATGGAGGAGGAGCCATGACCCACCGAGCCTCACATCGAAAGTTTCTAGCAGTCGCCGGCACTATCGCCGCCGTCGCGACCGGCCTTATGGCCTTCCACCAGCCAGCAAAAGCTGACTTGTCGACATCTGAAGGAATCGAGCGCTGCGCAACGCGCGTCTCGATTGCCTTCACCGGCAAGTCGGATCCAACGCTCGCGAAAACCCAAAACCCGCAAACAGCGATCGACACGTTGTTGAACCGCGACGACTTCCAAGATCGTTTCGCGCGCTTCATCAACTCGAAGTTCAATCGCGATCCTGGCGCGAACGCTTCGGAAGATGCGGCCTATCACATGGCGAAGTACGTCCTCGTCAATGGCCTTCCCTGGCACACGATGTTCGACGGCCAGCTCAGCGTGAAAGCGGCTGACCTCACGAAGCCGAACGACAACGTGACGGTTACGCAAGACGACAACGGCCTCGGTATCTTCCGCAGCCCGGCTTGGGTCGATCGCTACCGCGGCAACGAGCTCTCGGGTCTCAAGCTCGTCAGCGCGTTCCGTATGCAACAGAACATCATCGGTCTCGAGCTCATCGCTTCGACCAATGCTCCCGGCGCCGACCTCTCGGCAACGGGTCGTCAGAACTCCGCGTGTTCGGGTTGCCACTACGACAACTGGTACGCGCTCGACAAGGTCGCGAACGTCCTCATGCGTAAGAAGGTCGACGCGAAGGGCAACGAAGTTCGTCAGAACAACATGTACGTCTACGACAAGCCCACGTCGGGTCCGCAGCAGATCTTCGGCCAGTCGGTCGACGGCTCGGACGGCGACGGCGACAAGAAGGTCGTCGCGGCGCTCCTCGCGTCGGACATGTACAAGTACCGCACGTGCCGCCTCGCGATGAACTTCCTCTACGGACGTGACGAAGTGAAGTGCGAAGGCCCACTCTTCGACAAGTGCGTCGACGACTTCACCAAGTACGGCACCATCCAATCCGCCCTTAGCGTCATCGCTAAGGACACGTCGTTCTGCCAATAAGAAAGGAGGCCAATCATGAACAGCAAACTCACTATCGCATCGGTTCTCCTTTCGGCTGGAGTCATCGTCGCCTGCAGTAACCCGAACGAAATCCTCGTGGATGACGGCTCGGACAACCCAGCGTGCAATGACGGCACGGGTTGCGAAGGCAACGGCGAAGATCCCGGAACGCCCAACCCGCAAGCGGTGTGCGCGCCAGGTCGCGAATACCTCGACTTCGGGGGCAAGTCGCTCACCAATGGCGATTCGCAAATCAGCGGCGCCAAGCGCTGGGAAGAAGTTTCGGGCGTCGACCGCGATCGCTTGAAGCCATTCAGTGCACTCGACTCCGAGTTCACGCGCGTGATCGGCAAGGCGCCGGGATCGCTCAACTCTTCGAAGACGACGTTCGGTGAGCCCGTGGCTCGCTGGTACTCGGAGCCGCAATCGAGCGCGATCGGCATCTATACGGCGTTCCGCGTAGCCTTCGATGGTTGCCTCGATTACACGAACGCAACGGACAAGAACAAGCCCGAGAACGCGGCATTCGCCACGATTCCGGACGCAGCGACGGCCGGTCAGGTCTGCGCTACGTGGACTCGCAAGTTCTGGAGCCGCGTCGCAACGCAAGCAGAGCTCGACGCCTGCGTCCGCATGGCGACGCAAGACTCGGCAAAAGAGATGGTCGAGAGTCTCGACAATCCCCTCGGAGCGGTCGGTACGCAATACGACACGAGCGCGCAGCGACGCTGGGCGTACACGTGCGCGACAGTCCTGACTTCATCCGGATTCATGTCGTTCTAACCAACGGAGGCACCAATGAAAAAGAACATGACCATTTCTCGTCGTGGTTTTCTGGAGGGCGCTGCCGTTGCGGGCGGCGCTGTAGCAGGCACTCGCCTTGTCGGCGGGCGTCTCATCGGTGAGGCGCATGCCGCAGCACCGACGAAGTCGGCAGTCGTCCTCGTCTATTTGGACGGCGGATACAACTCGCTCTTCCCCTCCGCAGGCTCGTTCCTCTCGAACGGCGCCTTCGGTGTGAACAACGGCAACGTCGAAGACCTCGGAAACGGCCTCGTCGTCGACAAGGGAACCTTCGGTAGCATGTCGGCGTTCGCGAAGACGCACACGGCAGCCGTCGGTGTCGCGCACGGAATCTCCGCGCACGATGCGGCTCAGCGCCACAACCTGCTCATGGGAATGCGCAGCTATCCCCTCATGATCGCGAATGCGCTCGGGGGCGACGCCGCCATCAAGCACGCTCACGTCGGCGGCGGCGGTATCACGGACAGCGATGCCATTCCCCCCGCAGAGGGCATGGTCACCTTCCAGCGCATCAACGATATGAAGACGACGCTCGACGCCGTTGCCGGCGCGAACGATCCGCGTGTTCCCAATCGCTTCACGACGGCGAAGGGGCTCACGAACTCGCAAATCATGTCGGGTGGGCAACTCGGCGAGAAGGCACGACGCCTTTCGAGCCTCAGGGAAGCGTATCCCTCTGGTATCGACACGTTGACGAAGCCCCTCAAGGTCTTCGACCGCAACGAGTTCTCGACGGCCTACAACCTCGGCAACAACACCGGCGTCGGAAGCTTCGCTTCAAAGATGGCGGCAGCCGAGCTCATGGTGCGCTTCGGGACGAACGCCATCACGCTTCGTGACGGCGGTTGGGACAGCCACGGTGACCGTTCGGGCGCAGCCGTTCGCGGCAAGCTCGGCGGCATGATGGGCCCGATCAATACGTTCATCAACCGCGTCATGGATCCCGCCCAGCAGGATCAAGAGAACCCGCGCAACATCACGATGGTCTTCATCGGCGACTTTGCTCGCAGCCTCCCCGGCTCCGACCACCAGTCGAACGTCACGGCTCTCGTCATCGGTAACAACGTGAAGGTCGGTACGACCGGCATGGTCAACGCCAACGTCGGCCTCCAAGGCGGCGGACCGAAGGCAGGCGAGCTCTGGTCGTTCGTTTCGAAGCTCGCGAAGATCCAAACGGATCCGACGGGCCTCAATACGGCAGCGCACAACGCGCTCATGCTCTAACGAGCAAGCTCGCAATCAACGCGTCGAAAGGCGAGGACCTCACGGTCTTCGCCTTTTCGCTTTAACCACTTCAGCGGCACCGAATGCGATGCCTCGACGGGGCGAAGGCATCGATTCGGTGCCGCTTCGGTCGAGGTGTGTTCGCTCTCCTCAGTGTTGTTTGGCGAACGTTCGTTCGCGGGTTCGCTTTAACCACTTCGGTCGAGGTGTGTTCGCTCTCCTCAGTGTTGTTTGGCGAACGTTCGTTCGCGGGTTCGCTTTAACCGCTTCGGTCGAGGTGTGTTCGCTCTCCTCAGTGTTGTTTGGCGAACGTTCGTTCGCGGGGCTTGCGACGTCTGCACTCGCACTCGAGGCCATTTGCAAGGCTGCATTGCGGTTTACGAGCAAACTGGGAGTTTGATGGACAAGAGGCAGGTATTTCGGTGAAACTAGGCCCGCCCATGCGGAGTCGATCAACCCTTTTTGCGTCGCTCTCGGCCACCGTGCTGCTTCTCACTGGTTGCGGACAGAAGAGCGCTGCCAAAGTCGAAGTCGACGCCGGCAAGACCACTCCACTCGCGACGGCGGAAGCGAGCGCGACGGTCGATGCCGGTGCCAAACCGACGACGGCGTGTACGCCGGCGAAGGGCGGGAAGTATGCGCTTCGCTTTCCTTCGGACGATCACGTCGTCACCTCCATTGCCTCGGATGCGTGCGGCAACGTTCTCTTCGCGGGAAGTTTCAAGAAGACGCTCGAGCTCGGCGGTGCGCCTCTCGAACCTCAAGACAAAGAGGACATCTTCCTCGCGAAGTTTGCTTCGAACGGAAGCCATCTCTTCAGCAAAGTCATCGGCGGTACCGGCAAACAGACCGTTCGCGGACTCGGCACCGACGGCGAAGGCCACTTCTACCTCGCGGGAATGCTCGACGGTAAGGTCACGTTGGGATCGACGGTGCGTGAGCCCGCATCGAAGGGCGGAAGCAACTTCTTCGTTGCGCACCTGAATGCCGAAGGCGAGCACAAGTACAGCCGCGTCGTTTACGACGAGGCTCCTGGCGCTCAGCCGACCGCGATCGCGGTGGATGGTGAAGGAAACACGATCATCGCGGGGAAGTTCTCGCGCTCCCTTCACCTTGCCGATCCGCCTTGGACCTCTCCGACGGGGGGCATCTTCATCGCGAAGTACAATGCTTACGCGACGCACCGCGGCTCGTTCATCGTCGCCGCGGACAAGTATCCGAACTCGATTTCCGTGAGTTCGCTCGCACTCGAGAAAGACGGCAGCATCCTCGTCGCGGGGACCTTCGAGAACGAAGTCGACTTCGGCAAAGGAAAGACGAAGAGCGCGGGCAAGACGGACATGTTCCTCGCGAAGTACACGCTCAGTGGGACACCGGCGAAGATCGAGCTCGCGTGGGTGAAGCACTACGGCGACAACGAAATCAACAGCGGGAAGTCCGTCGTCGTCGACAGCGAGGGCAACAGTTACTTCGCGGGCGTCGACGATCGCAAGTCGCCGGGAGAGCCGGCGTGGAAGCGGCAGCGCGTCGTCGAGCTCTACAAGCACGACCCCTCGGGAAAGAAGCTCTGGGGACCCAAGTATCTCGGGATGGGCTCCAAAGAAGGCATCGACGATCCGGTGCTCGCCGCCAACGGCACTTCATTCGCGCTCGTGGGGACCATCACGGAGTCGATGAATGTCGGAGCTGAAAGCCTCGAAGTCGCCAAGGGCACGAAAGTCCTTTTCGTGACGACCTTCAACGACGCGGGAAAAGCACTTTCCAGCGAGGCCTCCGAGCTCGAGATGCCGACGCCACGGCAGGCGCTCTACGATGCGAATCAAGAGCTCATCGTCACGGGTAACACGGCGACCAAGCCTTTCCCCGGAACGGGCCCTTACGGCATCTTCCTGCAAAAGTTCGCCACGAAAACTCCGTGACGCTTGCCACTCAGAAGCCATCGTTGCTTCGTTTGACGTTCGATGTCTGAGTCGGGCGAAAAGACGAGGAAGGGTCTCATCTGGATGCTCCTTTCGGGAGCAGGGTCGCAGCTCGTCATCCTCGTCACGAACTTTCTCATTCTGCGCTTTCTCGATCGCGCTCTCCTCGGCGAGGCGATGAACGCAGCGGACGTGCTCCTGCTCTTGAATGCGATGAGCAGTCTCGGGCTCGGTCAATTCATCGTCGTGAAGACGCACGATCGTGAAGATCTCGCGTTTCACGCGACCGTTCTCTTCTTGGGCGTTGGAGCCGTCGTGCTCGTCGCCGCACTCGTCTTCTCGAGTGCGCTGAGCAACAAGCTCAATTCGCCCGAGATCGGAAAGTACCTTCCAGGTCTCGTGATTTCGGCGATGGTCGATCGCATCGGCGTCGTGCCGGAGCGCATCTTGATTCGCGATCAGCGATTTCGTCCCGTCGCGCTCGCACGTGGGCTCGGCGAAGCAACGTATGGAATCGTCTCGTTGACGATCGCCGCGATCACTGGCTCGGCGATGGCCGTCGTCTACGCGAACATCGTTCGCGCAGTACTTCGCACGGGCCTTTTTCTTCGGGCGGTTGGATTCCGGAGTTGGCTCACCCCCGTCACGCTCGAAATGAAGAAGTTCGGAGAAGCGCTCGCTTACGGGCTCCCCTTGAGCATCGCCAGCAGCGCGATCATGGCGTCGCGAAAGTTCGACAACCTCCTCGTATCCCGATTCTTCGGACCTGCCCAGGCGCAAGATTATCGTACAGCGTATAATTACGCCGAGACGCCCGGCGGATTCATCTCCGACGCGATCGTCGACGTCGTTCTGTCGTCGTTCGTGCGCGAAGACCGTGCGACACGAGGCAAGGCGTTCGTTCGCGCTTCGGCGATTCTCGCGGCAATCAAGACACCGGCGCTCTTCGGGCTCGCCATCGTCGCGCCGACGCTCACCGAAGCGATCTTGCCCCCGCGGTGGTCCGGCATTGCCCCACTTCTCGCCGCGCTCTCGATCGCGTTCTCGATTCGCGCGACGACGATGCTCAGCATTCCAATCTTGCAGGCGAATCACCGCACGAAGCTCGTCACGTTGCTCGAGGTCGCCAACGCGATTCTCGTCATCGGCTTCGTTGCAACCCTCGGGCGTTTTGGAACGCTCGAAGCTTGTTACGCGGTCGGCCTCGCAGGACTCCTTCGCGCTGTGCTCGGAGTCTATGCCGTACGCATGGACGTGGACGTTCCGCTGCTCGAGCTTCTCTGGGGGCAGATCGTCCCCATCATCGCCTCGATCCCAATGGTCGCCGCGGTCTACTTCTTACGAAAGGTTTGGATCTCGGCTGAAATTGGATTCGCCGGAGTTCGCCTCGCGGTCGAAATTCTCACGGGAGCCGTAGCGTTCCTCGGCACGTTCTTCCTCTTGTTTCGTGAACGAGCGAAGGACTTGCTCTCGCTCGCCAAAGGGTTTCGACGCGCGCGCGCGGAAGCCTGAGACGATCAGAGCGCGCAATCAGGCAACGCTGACGGCATCATTTGCGAACGCGTCGCTCTTGTGATCCGCGACGACCTGCTCGGGCTGACTCAGCTCGATGTCGTTCGGCTCCGAGCGGTTCGGCTCGGTGCGTCCTTCACGCGTCCACTTCTCGGCGCGCGCTTCCGCTTCGTCGATGAGCTCGAGATTTTTGGCGAGATCGTCTTCGCGGAAGAGCGCCTGCCGGAGCATCGCCGCGCCAGGGATTCCCGAGAGGTATCCCGTGAGATGTCGCCGCGTGACGCGGACGCCGTGCGGCAGTCCGCGTTCGGCGACGTTCGCGAGTAGGTGCGTACGGCAGAGATCGAAGCGCTCTTTGGTCGTCGGCGCAGGGAGATCGGTTCCCGTCGCGAGTCGGTGACGAATTTCACGGAACACCCACGGATGCTCGATCGCGCGGCGTCCGACCATGACTCCCGCTGCCTTCGTCGATCGAAGGGCGCTCTCGGCTGCTTCACCGCTCACGACGTCGCCGTTGACGATGACGGGAATCTGCACGCGTTCTTGCGCGAGGCCGGCCCACTTCCAATCGGCGTTGCCCTTGTGGCCCATGTTCGCCGTGCGGCAGTGAATCGTCAGCGCGGCGATCCCCGTTTGTTCGAGACGTGCCGCGAGCTCGACGATCGGCATGTGGGACTCGGGCCCGTAGCCGATGCGCGTCTTCACGGTGACAGGACGCTTCACACGAGCGACGACCATCGAGACCATCTTCACCATCGCGTCGGGATCGCGAAGCCAGCCGGCGCCAGCGCCGCGCGCCGCAATCTTCGGAACCCAGCAACCGCAGTTGATGTCCACGTAGAGTGGCTCGGCTTCTTCAGCGACGGAGGCGGCTTCGGCGAGGCGTTCGGGATCGGAGCCGTAAATCTGAATCGCCGTCAACGCGTCGTCGTCCGCGAGGCGGAGCTTGCGGCGAGCGTTGCGACAGCCGCGCAGAAGGCCTTCGACGTTGACGAATTCCGTGACGGTGAGATCGGCGCCGAGCGTGCGCGAGAGTCGACGGAAGACGACGTCGGTGACGTCTTCCATGGGAGCCAAGATGATGGGCTTGTCACGAAGGAGTCGCGAGACATCTTCACGCGTCGCCGTGCGCCGATCGACCGCCGCTGGGCTCGTTGCAGAAATCGTGCTGGATGGTGAAGCGTCCGGCGTCATGAGGCCGGGAACGTAGCAGAAACGTCGCGCGTGTCGATCAGGGGATGCTCAGCGTTCCTGCCCGGATCATTTGTTCTTCTTTGGAGAGGTCGGCGATTACGCTCATGGCGCGGTTGGCGATCGCATGATGCGTTTCCGGAACGTCGTCCTGAGCGAGAAGATCGCTGAAATCGATGGGCTTGCCGAAGACAGCGTGCACGTCGGGGACGGTGCCGCGGTAGTTGCCCGAGATCTGCTCGACGATGCTGTTGACGAGGCCGTTGATGAAGACCGGAATGACGACGGACTTCTCTTTCGTCCGGTGAAGGATGCGTCCGAATCCGGGCTGCGCGGGGAGGAACGTATAAGGATCGCCATCGAGCTTGCGACGCCCCTCTGGATGCATCCCGAGGAACGTGCCGCCGCGGTTCACGAGCTCGACGACTTCGTTGACGCCGGCAATGTTGAGCGCGCGGTTTCGTTTTCGAAACACGGGCGGATACATCGCGAGAAAGCTCATGGACCAGTTCACGACCGGTCCGAGTGGGTGGTCGTACCAAAAGCCCGAGCGCACGGGGAAGAGGATGCGGTGATGCATGCCGCTCTGGATGAGGTGCGCGGTCACGACATAGAGGTCGAAGAAGCTGCGGTGGTTCGCGACGCAGATGTAACTTTTCTCGGGGTCGAAGTCGGGAAGGCGCGAGAGCCCGTGCATGTGCCGGACGTTGTCGGTGCAGACGAGAACCCACCGCGATCCGATTTTGCGCTGGAGCCAGCGGACGCCCGAGTGCAGCGCGGGGACATCGAACGTCTTCCGAATGGCGTAAACGGACGCTCGCTCGATCGGAGTCAGCTCGTCCGCGAGATCGAGAATGCGTGTTGTGTTCGATGAGTCAGGCAAGGTCGACAATGTGATCGCGCACGAGCTGGCAAACGATGCGCAACGCTTCGACGCGCGGCATGCCACCGAGATCGAGCAGCATTTCGACGGTGGAGATGCCGTCCATGTTGGAAAGAAGAAAGCCTGCAGCGGGCTCGAGATTCATGCTGCGAAGCTCCGTGGGTCCCATTCGTAACGTGGGAACGCGACCGAGCGAACCGAGCTCGGTTTCGTACTTCTGTTCGAGGTCGAAATGCGTCGGTCCCGTAATCTGAATGCCCGAGTCTTCCGCCCGAGGCATGCCCACCGGCCGTTTCGAATCGGCGCTCTTCCGCGCAAACTCCTCGAGATCGAAGGTTGGGGCGACGGTCGGGCGGTCGGAGTTCAAGTTCTCTTGCGTCGAAAGCGGGCGACTCACATCCGGTGAAACGGCGATTCGCTCCGAAGACTTAGGCGTCTTCGACCGACCGTCGTTGATTCGGACGGGGGTGGGGATTCGTTCGCCCGGCGAAGGGGGCCTTGCAATCGGCCTTCTGGACTCGGGAGGGGTAGCCACGACCTCCTCGAATTATAAAGGTCCTCGCCCCACAGGTCGAGGAAACGCTTTTCTCATGCAAAATGCAGCGCTTAGGCGAATCCAGGATTGGAGCCTCGAAAACGCCTCGGTGGAAAGGCTAATTCGGTGGCGGGCGCACGTTCTAGCAGGGAGGGCGCACGACTCGAGACTTGGAGACCCCCCAAGGCACGGCCGTTCGAGGTTTTCGGGGCCCGGGCGATGACGTACATTTCGCGCCGACCGCGGGAGGTTTTCATGAACGTGATCGATCCATTGGCGAAGATGCTGCTCAGCGATTCCATCGAAAAGCAGATTGCCGCGGCAGTCGTCATCGCCGAGCTGAAAGTGAAGGGGCCGGCGGTCGCCTCTGGGCTGGAGACGGCCCTCGCATCGGATATTCCGATTCTTCAACGGCACGCGCTCGTTGCGCTGGCGCGAACCGGGGCGAAAAAAGCGCTCCCGAAGATCTTTCCTCTCCTGACCGCACACGACTCCGACGTCCGGCGCGCCGCGATCACGGCGATCGCGAGCGTCGGCGACGAGGTCGTTCCTCTCCTCAAGCGACGACTCATCGATGCGTCTGCGGAAGAGCGACGTGCGCTCGACGGCGTGCTCGCCGAGCTCGGTGGCAAAGACGCTTTCTCGGCGCTTCTATCGAATCTCGGATCCCGCGACGAAGAAGCGGCACGTGCTTCGGCCGTTGCCGTGCGTCAACGCGTGAAGGAGGCCGACGGCAACGAACGTCGCTCGTATCTCACGCAGGTCGAGCGATTCTTGTCGGAGAAAAAGAAAGAACGCAGCGAAGGGGCCGTCGCGGCGGCGCTCAAGATCCTCGGATACCTCGAAGACGAACGAACCGTTCCGACGCTACTCTCCTATGTCGTCGGCAAAAAAGAGCCGACGGTCGTGCGCCAAGAAGCGATGATCGCTCTTCGATTTGCCCTCGGCGCGAAGAAGGACGCGCCCAAGGTCGTCGATGCACTGCTCGATGTCGCAGGGGATGCCGATCGTACGCTTGCGACGACGGCGCTCCACACGTTGGGCACGCTGGACATTCCCGCGACGATGATGAAGCGGCTCGAGAAGCTCGTGAGTCACCCCGACTCGGGTCGCTCGCGGTTCGTCATCGAGCATCTCGGTCGGCAAAAAGACGAAGGATCCGCGAAGCTCCTCGCGCGCGTCGTCGTCAGCGGCGACAAAGAGCGGTCGACCGCGGCCCTTGCGGCGCTTCACGACAACGACGCGGCAGGCGCCGTGCTCGCGCGTGCGCTCCTCGAGGTCGAAGACATGGATCGCGCGTGGGCAATCGGCAATTTCTTGCGACCATTCGCCAAGAAGCTCACGAAAGGCCTTCGCGCAGAGCTTCTCGAGCTCGCGCTTGCTCGTCTCGCAAAAGGAACGCGTGGATTCGAGCCACTGCTCGACGTCGCGCGCGGCGGCGATCCCGATACGGCTGCCGATGCGCTTCGCGAGCTCGCCAAGAAACTCAAGAAGGGCAACCCGGACAAATCCGAGACCGTGTTCTCGATTCTTTGTCGCTCCGATCGCGCGACCTCGGAAGATCGCTATGAGCTCGCATCGCTTCTCTTGCGAAAGAGCCGCCGCGACACTCGCAAAGAGCTCCGCGCAAGCGACGAATCGCTTCGACAACTGACGATGCTCGCTCGGAAAGGCTTCGACGTCGGAGGTGCCCTCCGCAAAGATCGCGCGCTCGGCCTAGAAGAAATGTTCTACGTCGGCTTCCATTTTTCGGAAGAGTCGATGGACTTCGGGCGCGATCTTCTCGAGGACGTCGCGAAGAAGGCCGGTCGAACGAAGATCGGGAAGATGGCGAAGAACAAACTCGAAATCACCTCGTGATTCGAGCGAAAGAGTCGCGATGAACAAGCGCGATTGAAAACCGCATTTGACGAGGCGCCCAAACCGGGATTAAGGTCCCCACGTGATGCCTCGGAAAGTGCGCGAATCGGAGAAGTCGAATCGGCGCGGAAGCCGAGAGGCGATTGCGAAGCGCGTTTCGGCACGACACTTCAACGAGCTTCTGGCTGGTGATCCGCGAAAACACGACGGACGAAGCGAGAAGCGACGAAAACGTCTCCTCCTCGAGTTGAAAAACGGAACCATCGGCGCGAGGAAGCGACCATTGAAGCCCGTCGACGTGCTGCAGCACGCGGCCGAGCTCTTGGACCTCGGAGAGACGCTCGCGTCCCTCCGAAAAGTCGCTCGCTACGACCGCATGTTTCAGACAGTCCCAGAAGACGGCCTGCTCGCGGCGCTCACGAACCTTCAATCGGCGTACCGCTTTCGCGTCGAGGTCTATCGCTTCGTCGGAATCGAAGAGCGCGTGCTCGAGCGCGCCGGCATCCCGGTGAAAAAAGCGAAGAAGGGTGACACTTGAGACGATCTTCCAGTCGTGCAGTTTTTGTACTCTCCATTGCGTTCGGGAGCTCGCTGGTCGCCCGCGATGCCGACGCGCAGGACGCCGGGGCCAAGGCGGAGTCGCGCTCGAAGGTCGTAGCGCACGTCGGGGATCGCGTGATCACGCTCGGGGAAGTGCAAGATCGCATCGACGCCGTGCCCCGCTTTCAACTGGCGTTGTTCGGCAAGACGCCGGCAGAGATTCGAAAGCGATTCGTCGAAGAGGTCGTCATTCGTGACGTCGTCTATGTCGAAGCGGCGAAGAAGAAGGGCATTGAGCGCAATCCACACGAGAGCGCTGCATTGCGCAAAGCGGAAGCCGAGTCGACGGTACGCAACATCGAAAAGGGTCTTCCTCCCGTCACCAAAGAAGAGGTGCTGGCGTTCTATGAAGCGCACCGCGCCGACTACGAAGGCAAAGAGCGCGTGAACCTCCGGCGCATCGTTTGTCGGTCGAGAGAAGAAGCCGAGAGCGTTCTCGCCGAGGCGAAGAAAGCCGGGACGGAAAAGAAGTTCGTCGAGCTAGCCGAGGCTCACAGTGTCGACGACAGCACGCGCCTCCGCGGAGGCAACCTCGGCTTCGTGGCGATCGATGGCAGTAGCGAGCCTAAGATCGAACCCGCCGTGTTGAAGGCCGTCTCCGAAGTCGAAGACGGTGAATTCGTGAGCAAGCCGATCGAAGTCGGCAAAAACTTCGCGGTCGTTTGGCGCCGCGGACACGTGCCTGCGCAAACACGAAAGTTCGAAGATCTCGAGCCACAGCTCCGCGGTCTCGTCGCCGAGCAGCGGCGGCTTCGTGTCGTCCGCGAGAGAACGGAAGAGCTTCGATCGAAATGGCTCACGGAAGAGCACCCCGAGTATCTGGATTCGCTCGAGCTTCCGATCTTCGATGCGGGCCTTGCCGTACGCAACGTTGCGAGGGCGGCCGTCGCTGCGGCGCGCTCGGCGAGTCGTTTGGACTTTCCGGTGCCGGTTCCCAGCACTTTGTCGTCGACGACGACTTCGACGGTGAAGACCGGATCGCGCGTTCCGCCTTCCATCGAGGTCGTTCGATAAACGGGGGAGGCGTAGCCACGCGCTTGAACGCGCTCCTGGAGCTCACTCTTCGGATCGAGCGTTTCGAGAAGATTGCCCGAGGTCTCGAGCGGCTCGCGCGAGATTGCGCGAACGAGCTCGCGTGCGGCGTCGATTCCGTAGGCGTCGTAGAGCGCCGCAACGACGGCCTCGACGGCGTCCGCGATGACGTTCGTTTGTCCGCGATCGTTTTGGGCGCGCGCCCCGCGTCCGAGAGCAATGCAGCCTTCGAGGCCCACTGACTTGCCCCAGCTCGCGAGCGCATCGGCATTGATGAGCGCGCTGCGAATGCGCGTGAGGCGCCCCTCGTCCGCGTCGGGGTAGCGATGAATCAGGATCTCGCTGATGCAAAGACCGAGAACGGCGTCTCCCAGAAACTCGAGACGCTGGTTGTCGGGCAATCCGGTCTCGTTCGCGTAGCTCGGGTGCGTGAGGGCTTCGCTGAGACGCGGAAGGAGCAGCTGCGAATTCGCCAACACCGAGCGCAGGCGCTCGATGAATACTCGTCTTCGCTCTTCGCGCTGAGAGCTACCGGACATCGAACACCTTCTCCGTCGCCTCTGCGAGCTCGAGGTCGAGCTTGGTCGTCCCCTTCGGATCGTGCGTCGACCAGCTCACGCGGACGCGTCCCCAGCCGAGCTCGATGTCGGGGTGGTGATCGTGCTTCTCGGCGCGGAGTCCGATCTCGACGACGAACGCGAGCGCGCGTGAAAAATCCGGAAAGGTGAAGGTCCGCTTCAGGGCATCGCCGTCGCGTTCCCAGAAATCGTGTTCACTGAGCCAGTCGTCGACGTCGCTCGTCGAAAGGGGAGAAGGGCGCGTCATGTTTTGCCTAGGGTGCCTAGAAAACCCGGCGGATGACAAGCAGAAGGGAACTTTCCGTGGCGAAGGGCGTCTTTCATGAGCGTGCCCCTTCCAATTCATCTTCGCTATGCTTCGCGCGTGGCCCTCCTCGCCTGCCCGTTTTGTCGTGAAATGTACGCGCGAGGCGAGGAACGCGTCTGTCCGCAATGCGGCATCGACCTCGAACGGCTCGAGGATCTCCCGCCGTCTCCAGAGGTGCTCGCAGAGGAGCCGCCGGTCGCTCCCGAGCTCGCCACCTTGCCGTTTTCCGATTTTCGTCGTGGTCGCGGAATTCTTCTCGGCCTCTCGATCGTGGGGCTCGTCCTCTTTTTCTTCCCCTGGTTCGAGATTCGCTATCCCAATCCAGTCGTCTTCACCGGGCTCGCGTTGGCGTCACGGAAGCTCTTCCTACTCTGGGCAACGCCGGTCGCATGGTTCGTTCTCATCCCGACGGTCCTCACGCGTCGATCGATCTACAAGATGCGAGGCGCTCGCGTCGCCGTGATGTTCCTCGCGGCCTTCCCAGGACTCTCGGCCATGACTGTTCTCTTGCACCAACCCCGCAATGTTCGCGTGACGTCCGCGCTTGCGCTTCACGTCGATGCAGCTCCGGGCTTGGCCCTCTACCTCACGCTCGCGCTCTCGGTAGCGGCGCTCATCGTCGGCGCGCGGTTCGGGCTCGGCTTCGGCTTCAAAAAAGCGAAACCCGTGCCCGTACGACGCACGCCCATCGCGCCGTCGTCGTCAGGGCACACGCTCCACTGACATCAGCGTGGGCGTGATCGCGTCGAAGCTCGCTCAAGCTTCGCGCAGAGCGTCTTCGACATCGGCGCGAAGATCCGCGACGCGTTCGTCGACGGGCTTCTTCGGAAGAATGATGACGGGCTGCGTCGCCGAAGGAGATTCTCTGCGCTTGGCAAACGCGCGGAAGAATCGTCCGATCGCGCCGCTCGGTGGGGACACGCGAAAGAGATCGGTCGCAATCAGTTCGGGCTTGTTTTCGAGGTGATCCAAGATCTCGTGGTTGGCGCGTACCCACGAAAACGCGTACTCGACCGCTTCCGCTTGAGTTGCCCCGAGCCGGCCTTTCGAAGAGCCCAGCGAGAGATTGTGGAGCTCGGAGAAAATGCCGAGGCCGACGGCGGCTTCTTCCGTCGAAAGGAACGTCGCGCGATGTTCGCGCACGCCGCTACACGCCTTCGTCATGACCGAAGCGCCTTCGAGAACGAGGAGACCGAGCCCCGAAGCAATGGCGGCGACTTCGGAGAGCGCGCCGAATTCGGAGGGGGAGAGATCGACACCGCCCTCGAGAAGCAAAAGGCCGCCCGTGCTTCGCGCGAGCGCTGCGGCGAGCACCGTCGGATTCGAGGCGTCGGCGACGTGGAGGTCGACGACGTACCCGTCACCCTCGCGATCGATTCGGAGGTAGCGACCCGCAAGCTTCGGCGCAGAACAGCCGCCCGAGTTGCACGCCTTCTCGCTCTCGCCTTCACTCTCGATGAAGCGCAGTGCGACGGGAAGGTTGTCGGGAAGAGGCGTGTACGAACGCATCCGCTCGAAGAAGGTCGCAATGCCTTCGGCGTCGCCCTTGAACGTGTCCGGAAAGAACTTCGTGTTGGGGAGGATCAGCGAAGGGGTATCGAGAACGTCGCCGAGCTTTTCGAGAACGCGGCCATACGCAACGGCGATGGGGCGGAGCACTTGATCCATTGCCGAAGATTCTATCACGCGAAGCCGCGCGCGACGAAATGCGCGCTCGAACGGTTCAGAGCCGCTTCGGAATCGGTTTTACAGCGGAATACATGTCGGGCCAGTCGAACTCCGTAAATCCCTGTTCTTCTGCAGCCGCGAACGTCCAATTGGGATTTTTCAAGTGCGGTCGCGCGAGCACACAGAGGTCGGCGCGGCGTGCGGCGAGGATCGTATTGATCTGATCGGCGCTCGAAATATTGCCGACCGTCATCGTAGGGATGTCGACCTCGTTCCGCAGGAGATCGCTCCAGGGCGTTTGGTACATGCGACCGAAGATCGGCTGCTGCTCTTTCACCGTTTGTCCCGCGGAGACGTCGAGGATGTCGACGCCGGCTGCCTTCAACGCGTTTCCGATGAAGAGGAGATCGTCGTCGTCGATGCCTCCCTGCAGCCAATCCGTTGCAGAGATGCGCACGGAGAGCGGTTTGTCTTCCGGCCATGTTGCGCGCACGGCGCGTACGATCTCGAGAGGGAAGCGCAGACGGTTTTCGACGTTGCCGCCGTATTCGTCTTTGCGGAAGTTCGTGAGTGGGGAGATGAACGAAGCGAGAAGGTAACCGTGGGCGAGGTGCACTTCGACCATGTCGAAGCCGATCCGCGCCGCGCGCTCGGTCGCTGCGACGAACTCGCTCTGCACGCGATCCATCCCTGCGCGATCGAGCTCCTTCGGAATTTGGCTCGTCGCGAGATAGGGGAGGGGCGACGCGCTCACGATGGGCCACGCGTCCGACTCGAGTGGCTCGTCCATGCCCTCCAACATCAGCTTGGTCGCACCCTTGCGGCCTGCGTGGCCGAGTTGAAGACAGATCTTTGCGGTGGAGTAGTGATGCACGTAGTCGACGACGCGCTTCCACGCCGCCTCGTGCGCGTCCGTGTAGAGGCCCGCACAGCCCAGCGTGATGCGAGCGTCTTCCGCCACGCAGGTCATCTCCGTCACGACGAGGGCTGCGCCTCCCATGGCGCGTGAGCCGAGATGCACGAGATGAAAGTCGTTGATGAGCCCTTTTTCAGCCGAGTACATGCACATCGGCGAGACGACGACGCGGTTCTTGAGCCGCATGTTGCGCAAGCGAAACGGCGTGAACATCGGTGGAGGAGCTTCGCCGTGAGCACCGCGCTTCTCCGTGAGCTCGCTCGCGTGATCCGCGAAGTAGTTCGTCACGTTCGCGACGAAGGCGGGATCGCGCAACTTCAAGTTGTCGTAGCCGATGCGTTTGCTGCGGCTGAGAAGATTGAAGGCGAAGGGCAAGAGATCGTAACCGACGTATCGACGCACGTTCTCGAACCAGCGCAGGCTGTCTTCTGCAGCTTTTTGCGTGCGTAGGACGATCGTGTGCCGTTCGTCGTCGTAAGCGACGAGCGCCTTGGCGATGTCTTTTTGGGCAGCGCATGCGTTGGCGAGCGCAATCGCGTCTTCCATCGCAAGCTTGGTACCCGAGCCGATCGAGAAGTGCGCTGTGTGCGCCGCGTCACCGATGAGTACGAGATGCGCTTTCGTCTTCGTGCCGTCGAACTCGCCGGGAGCAAAGGACCACGTCTCGTTTCGGAGCGTCACGAAGTTCAGCCAGCTCGAACGATTGGGAAGGAGCTTTTCGCCGCCGAGCTCCTTTGCGAAGAGCTTCTCGAGATACGTGAGCGTTTCCTCGAGGGATGTTTCATTCAACCGCGCGGCTCGAAAAGAAGCCTCGTCCGTCTCGACGATGAACGTGCTCGTGTCGTCTTCGAATCGATACGCGTGCGCTTGGAAGACTCCGTGCTCGTTCTCGCGAAAGGCGAACGTGAACGCGTCGAGCTTCTTCTTCGTGCCGAGCCAAATGTATTTGGATTTGCGGACGTCGAGCGAAGGCTTGAATACCGATTCGTAGCGTTTCCGAAACTTGCTGTTCACGCCGTCGGCGAGAACGATGAGATCGGCGTCGGCGTAGGGGGCGAGGCTGTCGACCTCCTTGCTGAACTCGAGCTTCACGCCGAGCTCTTTGGCGCGATCTTGGAGAATCGAAAGCAGGCGCTTGCGGGAGATGCCGGCGAAGCCGTGGCCCGTCGAGCGCAGCACCTCTTCGCGGTAGTGCACGTCGATCGCGTTCCAGCGTTGGAAGCTCGCAAAGATTGCCTCGTGCGTCGGGCCGTCGTTCTCTTCGAGATAGGCGAGCGTCTCGTCCGAGAAGACGACGCCCCAGCCAAACGTGTCGCCGGGAGCGTTGCGCTCGATCAACGTGATGTCCGCGTCGGGCACCTTCTTCTTCAGAAGGATCGAGAAATAGAGGCCTCCTGGGCCGCCGCCGATGCAAACGATGCGCATGAGGCGCGTAGGGTAGCGCAGTCCCTACACCTTCAGAAGATGAACCTCGCCCGACGACCACCGGTGAAGGGTTCCTTGCGAGTCCTCCACGATGAGTCGCCCGTCATCGTCAATCCCTCGCGCAATGCCACTCGTGCCAGCGTCGCTGCGCACTTCTCTTCCGCGAAGATGGTCGGCTGCGGCGAGACGCGTCGCAAACGGTGAAAGCCCTCGTCCTGCCGCGAGTGGAAGATCGCGATCGAGCGCTCCGAGCAAGTCGATGAGCACCGTTGCTCGGTTTGGAGGGAGAGCAGAATGAAGCGCGATCGACGTCGCTCGTAGGTCTTCTGGGAAGCTGCGCGAGTGAACGTTGAGCCCGATGCCGACGACGAGCGCGGGATCTTCCAACTTGCCGACGGATTCGACGAGAATCCCTGCGATCTTCTTCCCATCTACGAGAATGTCGTTGGGCCATTTGAGCCCAACGATGGGCGCATCGCCGACGGCGCGCTTCACGACCTCGGCGAGCGCGAGCCCCGTGACGATGGGGATCGTCGTGAGACGAGTCGCGGGGCGATGCAGCCGGACGACGATGCTGAGAAGAAGATTTTCGCCGGGCGGAGAAATCCAAGATCGCCCTTGGCGCCCGCGTCCTTTCGTCTGCGACTCTGCGATGAAGATCGTTCCGTGCGGGGCATCGTTTCGTGCAGCTTCCTTCGCGCGATCATTCGTCGAGTCGATTTCCGCCGCAATCGAGACTGGGCCAGCGAGCGAGAGGCCGAGGGCACGAACGCGCTCTTCCAGCCCGACGAAGTCGTCGTTCACGCGCGGAGGCTGACCTTCGAAACGTCTCCGCGTGCCGAGTCGGACGCTTCGTCGATCGATGCCACGAAGTCGAGCGCGATATCGGCGGCGGGCGCAGAGTGTGTGAGCGCGCCGACGGAGATGGCGTCGATGCCCGTCCGCGCGAGCTCGGGGATTCGTTCGAGCGTCACGCCGCCCGATGC